>CAJWWR010000005.1 GCA_913048245.1 uncultured Prochlorococcus sp.
AGAAGATCTAGAAAAAGAGCTAACTACACTTTGGGATGGAATAAGGAATTATCAAGCTCGGAATTTTATGCGAGAGATGGAAATTAAGGATAAAGTATTTTTCTATCACTCAAATTGCAAACCCCCTGGAATAGTTGGCCTTATGGAGGTTGTTGAGAAAAACCTTATAGACCCAAGTCAATTTGAAATTAACTCAAAATACTATGACCCCAAATCAAAAAAATCTTCTCCCAGATGGGATTGTGTTAAGGTCAAATTTATATCTAAGTCAAAAAATATCCTTAGTCTATATGAACTAAAGTCTATGTTTAATGAAGAAGATCTAATAATTACCAAAAGAGGCAATAGGTTATCTATTACACCTGTAAAAGAAGAAATTGCTTCAATTATTATTAAAAAATTAAATTTATAATTAACTATTTTCTTTAAAATCAATTGAGAACATGTTACCTACATATAATCTCGTTAAATCTCTATTATTTAATCCTTTTTGCATTAAAAAACCAGCAATTGCTGCTTGTAAAATTCTATATTGATCCCAATTGGGATGCTTATCAATAAATTCTTTCATAGCATTTTGCAACTTCTCATGAAGTTCACATTTAAAACTTATAATTTCATTTCCTTCCTTTTGATATTTATCATCGACATTAAAATTAATTTGCTGCATGACCAAGGGGTATTAGAGAATTTACAGTTATTAGTTTTCTTCAAAACTCAAAATTAGTCAATCTCATGAACTTCCATTGTCTCAAATAGTATTACCTTAAGACTCATTCTATTATTGACTTTTCAATTGAACTCAAAACAGAAGGTGAGTCTTAAATGAATTCTAAGATTTTTAGCATTTACATATGTTTTCCACAAGACATAGTGCGAATAATAATTTTAAAAAATTTTACTGTGGAAAACTTGTGAAATAAAAATTTTAAAAAGGGGAATCTTTTTTAAAAAATTCCAATTTAATTAATTGTTTAATGCCTTGATTCCCACATCTTTCTCATTTCAAAAAATAAATTTTTTGCAATTGGTATAGGCCAATACATTTCAAAGGACCTTGTGTCTTCAGGTGATTCATAAATTAGGCGGAGACTCCAGTTATTCCTATCACCCTCCAGTTCTACATACCAATTCAAGTGATCGATTTCAATAGTTACTAATTCTTCTTCCATTAATTCAGAATGGATGTCTAAAAATTGCTTATAGAGTTTATTTAAAAGTTCATACAAAGAATTAAACTCACATTCTTTAAGTTCTATAGACCAACCATTAACTCCTATTAAATAACAAAACTTTCCTCTGGAAAAATCTTTTTCTAATCTCCAATTCTTTTCTAAGCCTATAGACACTAGCCAGGAAGTAAATCAGGTTGATCCTGCTCATCACTTAGCTCAATTATTGATCTTTGTACTGGTTTAATTGTTGATTCCTCTAAGAGACCATCAAAATCGTCAAATCTTCTTTGCTTTGCTCTAAAAGCAATTTTTACAGTAGTAAGATATCTGTTTGTAGATTGCCTAATTAGACTTTCTCCTCTTTTGGCAAGATCATGAGAATCGATAGAGGAATTACTAGTTATTTTCATAGTTTTTTATTTTAAGTATACAATAAAAAATGATTATTATTTTTTTGTACTTTATAACAATCCTTAAAAACAATATCAGTTACCCAATAAAAAATAATTATGTCTAACAAGATAATAGGGACACTTGCAATTGATTTAGGAAATACAAATACAGTTTTAGCTTTTCAATCTGAAAAAGGAAACGATCCATTTCTCATAGAAATCCGAAATATAACCAGCAAGCCTGGAGTGGTTCCAACAGCAATTTGGTATGAGCCAGAAAGTAATAGATCAGCTATTGGAACTGAAGCGATAAATTTAATGAATCAAAAAAATGAAGCAAGATATTTTTACTCTAATTTCAAAAGATTAATAGGTAATCCTTTCGAAAAAGCAAATTCAAAGCAATTAAGTCCTGAAGAATCTGGAAAAAAGTTTTTCAGAATTCTATGGAGCAATCTACCCTCAAATTTAATAATTAAAAGGCTCGTATTAACCAGCCCTATCGATACTTATAAAAAATATCGAGATTGGTTAATTGAGATATGTGATGGTTTATCAATTGAAGAAATAGCCTTAGTGGATGAGCCGACTGCTGCTGGAATTGGGACTAATGTACCATTTGGTTCAAAAATTATGGTTTTTGATATTGGTGGAAGCACAATTGATTTGAATATCGTAAAAATTGAAGGGGGCGAAGGGAAAGCTGCACCGATTGCGGAGCTGCTGAGGTTCAATAGCGAGGATGTGAGCAATATCTCTAGACAGAAACTAAGATGTGCTGAAATAATAAGCAAAGCAGGTTGCAAAATTGGTGGAAAAGATATTGACAGATGGATTGCTAGTCATTTTATTCCATCTTTTGAAGATGAAAGAAATATTATCATTGCTGAGAAATTGAAATGTAAATTGAGTGCACAAGGTATTAAAAGTGAGCAAAAATTTACTGAATATTTCTATATAGATAAGACAAATAAAAAGGCATACTCCTATACAAAAAAAGAAATAGAAGCGATTTTAATCTCAAATAAACTTTTCAATCTCCTAGAAACACTTTTAAAGAATTTACTGAATCAGGCACGAGGAAAAGATTGCAAATTGACCGATTTATATTCAATAATTCTTGTTGGTGGTGGAACACAGATTCCGATTATTAGAGACTGGATTGCTAATAGAATGCCAGATTTGTTAATCCAATACCCCCCACCAATTGAATCAGTTGCTTTGGGTGCTTTATTATTAACTCCAGGAGTCAAGATTAAAGATATATTAAATAAATCTTTGTTAATAAGACTCTTGAATAAGCGCGATAAGAAGCATTTCTGGCATCCAATATTCTTCAGGGGTCAAACATGGCCAACAGAACAGCCATATGAACTAATACTTCAGGCTAGTAAGGATGGACAAAAAAGATTTGAAATAATCATTGGCGAATTAAAAGAAGTAAGTGATTTCGAAGTTGTATTCGAAGAAGGGATACCAAAAGTTTCTGAAAGTCAAGCTTCCGAGAGAATAATCTATTGGGACATAGATCCCATAGAAATTGAACTGAATCAGCCTGCATCTTTAGGTGAAGATTGTTTGAAATTATCTTTTTCAATTAATGATGAGTCATATTTAAATTTAATTTGCAAAGATTTTAAAAATAAAAATATAGGAATCTTTAATATTGGATCAGTTTTATGATTTTTATTAGGTACAAAATACTTAAACTTAAAGCTTGCAATAATTAACTTATTTTCGAAGACCATCACTTAATAAAAATCGAAACTCATTCAAGAGACAAAAATGTCTGTAGTTTAAGAAATGAAATTTATAAATATTTCTATAAAGTTTTTGACCTTTAATACGACTTAATTTCCACAAAAATAAATCATTTTATCGTTTACTTTTACAAGAATATCTTAGCTTAAAGGCCAAATTAATTACATTAGAGGGTAAAAAAAATATTAATTTTAAAAAATAAAGTATTAGTAAGTATTTCAATTCTTTTCTCTTTGTTTGACATGAATTAGTAATGGTAAATAGTATTTAATTACATTAGATAAATTAGCAAAAGCTAACTAACTTAATCATAAATTGCTTGAAACCATTATTTATGGCTAAGTTATAGATTGGTTCTTACTAAGCCAGTAGTTACTTCACTATATGTCTGATATCAAATCTTCAAGCATGAATAGATTTCATAATACTCAGAGTCCTGTAGTACTTACAATTTTAGATGGATGGGGGCATCGCGAAGACATCTCAGATAATGCTGTTAAGAAAGCTAAAACTCCAATTATGGATTCTTTATGGCATGCTTATCCGCATACTTTAATAAGCGCAAGTGGTTCAGATGTTGGTTTACCAGAAGGACAAATGGGTAACTCTGAGGTAGGGCATTTAACAATAGGGTCTGGAAGAATTATCCAACAAGAGCTCGTTCGGATTTCTAATGTTATCAAGAATAATAATCTAAAAGAAGTAGATGCGCTCAATTCAATTGCTGATAATGTCAAGAGAAATAATGGGACCTTGCATATAATTGGTTTGTGCTCAGATGGAGGCGTCCATAGTCATATCGATCATTTATTAGGATTAATAAAATGGTCCTCTGAATTAAAAATAAAGAAAATTGCTATTCATGTAATTACTGATGGGAGAGATACCCCTGCACAAAGCGCCTCTAAATACTTAGAGCAGATTGAAAATTGCTTATCTAAATATCAAGTGGGTGAAATAGCTTCAATATGCGGTAGATACTGGATAATGGACAGAAATCATTTATGGGACAGAACAGAAAAAGCATTTAATAATCTTACAAATCCAGATTATGAAGCGCAGAAGATTACCGCAGCCGAATATTTAAATAAAAGTTACGAACAAAAAATAACGGATGAATTTTTGGAACCTGTAAGACTTACAAATAATTTTCTTAAAGATGGTGATAGTTTAATATGCTTTAACTTTCGACCTGATCGAGCGAGACAAATAATTAAAGCTCTTGCTGATAGCACTTTTAATGAATTTAAAAGAATTAGCAATCCTAAATTAGATATCGTAACTTTTACACAATATGAAGCAAACCTATCAGTTAAGATAGCATTCCCCCCAGAATCTTTGAATAACTTTATAGGTCAAATTATTTCTGAAAATGGCCTTAAACAATATCGAACTGCAGAAACAGAAAAATATCCTCATGTGACATATTTTTTTAATGGAGGAATTGAAGTTCCATTACAAGGTGAAGAAAGATATTTAGTTCCATCTCCAAGAGTTGCAACTTATGATATGGCCCCTGAAATGTCTGCTAAAGAACTTACTTCAAGTTGTACCGCAGCTATTAAAAGTGGGAAGTATGCATTTGTTGTAATTAATTTTGCAAACCCTGATATGGTTGGCCATACGGGCAACATGAATGCCGCTATTAAAGCTATTGAAACTGTTGATGAATGTATAGGGAAAATAGTAAATGCCACCGGAGAAATGGGTGGAAGCATTCTAATAACAGCTGATCATGGAAATGCAGAGGTAATGAAGGGATCTAATGGTGAGCCATGGACAGCTCACACTACAAATAAAGTGCCACTTATCTTTATCGAAGGGGAGAAAAGAAAAATTCCGAATCAAGGTAATAATATTAATTTAAGAGAAAATGCCGGTTTATCTGACATAGCCCCAACGTTGTTACAATTATTGAGCCTCCCTATTCCAGAAGAAATGACAGGCAAATCTTTGATTGAAGAGATAGAATTAAAAGATACAAAAAAGGTCTTTCAACGTGTTTAAATAAAATAAAGGATTTATTTATGAGCTCAATAATTACTTGGATATGGGTAGGATCAGGGGTCTTACTGATTTTATTAGTATTGTTACATAGTCCAAAAGGTGATGGCATGGGAGGCATTGCCGCAAGTGGCAGTTCAATGTTCACTAGTGCAAGTAGCGCAGAAGCATCATTAAATAAAGCTACTTGGACTATGCTTACTATTTTTCTATCTCTAGCTATTGTCTTGAGCGCTAATTGGATTTCATAAAAAAAAGAGGAGCCTTTATAAGGCTCCCCATAACAATTTGATATGACTCTTAAAATTTAATAGTCAAAGTCTCCTCCCATACCAGGAGCACCTGCAGGAGCACCTGCTTCTTTCTTTTCAGGTAGATCTGCAACAATACATTCAGTTGTAAGAACCATTCCTGCGATTGATGCTGCATTCTGCAGGCCAGAACGAGTTACTTTTGCAGGATCAACTATCCCAGCTGATGACATATTCACATACTCGCCTGTGGCGGCATTGAATCCATCATTAAATGGTTTAGATTTGACGTTTTCTGCAATAACAGCACCATTAGCGCCGGCATTTTCTGCAATCCTCATTAATGGAGCTGTCAGAGCTGCTTCAACGATATTTGCTCCAATCAATTCTTCTCCAGAAAGTGATTTATTAGCCCAGTCTTTTAAAATTGGCGCTAAATGAGCTAAGGTTGTACCCCCTCCCGGCACAATACCTTCTTCAACAGCGGCTTTTGTCGCATTAATAGCGTCTTCAAGTCGAAGTTTTTTATCTTTCATTTCAGTCTCTGTAGCAGCTCCAACTTTAATTACAGCTACTCCTCCAGCAAGCTTTGCAAGACGTTCCTGAAGCTTTTCTTTATCGTATGATGAATCAGTCTCATCCATTTGTTTCTTGATTTGCTCGCATCTAGCTGAAACTGCTTTTTCGTTGCCTTCAGCAACTATTGTTGTAGTCTCTTTGTTGATAGTAATTCTCCTACCAGTTCCTAACATATCAAGAGTAGTATTCTCTAGTTTTAGACCAGCATCTTCAGTTATCAATTGACCATTTGTTAAAACAGCCATATCTTCCAACATTGCTTTTCTTCTATCTCCAAAACCTGGAGCCTTAACTGCTGCAACATTTAAGACTCCTCTTAATCTATTAACAACAAGTGTAGCCAATGCCTCTTTCTCGATGTCTTCGGCAATAATAACCAAAGGTTTACCGGTTTTAGCGATTTGCTCTAAAACTGGTACTAAATCTTGTACCAATGCAATTTTCTTATCTGTTAAGAGAATATAGGGCTCATCAAGAACTGCTTCCATCCTCTCTGTATCCGTTGCAAAATAAGGTGAGATATATCCCTTATCGAAGCGCATACCCTCAGTAACCTCTAGTTCAGTAGTCATGGATTTACCTTCTTCTAAAGAAATAACACCTTCTTTACCAACTTTATCCATAGCATTTGCAATCATCTGACCAACTTCGTCATCATTACCAGCCGCTATAGTGCCACATTGAGCAATAGCATTGCTATCACTTATTGGCTTAGCATTTTCTTGTATCTTATCTACAAGATATTCAGTTGCTTTGTCGATTCCTTTTTTAAGAGTAATAGCATTAGCGCCAGCCGCAACATTGCGTAAACCTGCCTTAACCATTGCATGCGCTAAAACAGTAGCTGTTGTCGTACCATCTCCAGCGGCATCATTTGTTTTGGAAGCAGCCTGTCTAATTAAAGCTACGCCAGTATTTTCAATGTGGTCTTCAAGTTCAATTTCCTTGGCGATAGTTACACCATCATTGATGATTTGTGGCGCGCCAAATTTCTTCTCCAAGACAACATTTCTTCCTTTAGGTCCAAGCGTTACAGCTACAGACTCTGCAAGGATATCGATCCCACGTTCAAGTGCTCTTCGAGCTTGCTCGTTGTAAATAATTCTTTTAGCCATAACTAGGCAAGTAATTTAATAATAAGTTTTAATAATTTTTGAAACAAATAAATTAGCTTACTACAGCTAAAATATCTTTTTCTGAAAGCAAGACATATTCGTCTCCTCCCAATTTAATGTCCGTTCCAGCATATTTGCTGTAAAGGACTTTGTCGCCAATACTCACTTCAGGAGTTTGTCGAGAACCATCTTCGTTAAGTTTCCCAGGTCCAACCTGAGCAACTTCTCCTACTTGTGGTTTTTCTTTAGCTGAATCAGGCAAAAGTATGCCTCCAGCAGTTTTTTCCTCGGATTCGGAAACTTTAATAAAAATGCGATCTCCCAGTGGTTTTACTGTAGAGACTGTTAGTGAAACAGCTGCCATAGATTAATGCAGGGTCATGAATGAGACGCTTAGCGTCAGAAAGTGTGGAAGAGTAATACTCGTTCCTTATCAACAACAACATAATCCGTTGAGTAACAATTAAACCACTCTTTTTCTGTGCGGTTGGCCGAACCCAGTTAACGAATATACCCTCGAGGTGGTAATATTTTCGGATTAATGCTGCTAAAAATCAGCTAATCATCACTTTGCAAATACAAAATGGTCGCAACTCCATCAACAACTAGCCCAACAAAGGGTGTAGTAAGACAAGTTATTGGTCCTGTATTGGACGTAGAATTTCCAGCAGGAAAGTTACCTAAAATTCTAAATGCTTTACGTATAGAAGGTAAAAATCCCGCAGGACAGGATATAGCCCTCACAGCAGAGGTACAGCAACTCCTTGGAGATCACAGGGTTCGAGCTGTTGCCATGAGCGGCACAGACGGCTTAGTGAGGGGCATGGAGGCTATTGACACTGGTGCTCCTATTTCTGTCCCTGTTGGTGAAGCAACTCTGGGAAGAATTTTTAATGTTCTTGGGGAGCCTGTTGATGAGCAAGGCCCTGTTAATACAACTACAACTGCACCAATTCATAGATCTGCTCCAAAATTAACTGACCTAGAAACAAAACCAAAAGTATTTGAAACGGGCATCAAAGTTATTGATCTTCTGGCACCATATAGGCAAGGGGGTAAGGTTGGATTATTTGGGGGCGCAGGCGTTGGTAAAACTGTTCTTATACAAGAGTTAATCAATAATATTGCAAAAGAGCATGGAGGGGTTTCTGTGTTTGGTGGAGTGGGTGAGAGAACTAGAGAAGGTAACGACCTTTACGAAGAATTCAAAGAATCTGGAGTTATAAATGCAGATGATTTAACTCAATCAAAAGTAGCCTTATGCTTTGGTCAGATGAATGAACCACCTGGAGCAAGAATGAGAGTAGGCTTATCTGCACTAACAATGGCTGAGCATTTTAGAGATGTAAATAAGCAAGATGTGCTTCTTTTCGTTGATAATATTTTTAGATTCGTACAAGCTGGCTCTGAAGTTTCAGCTCTTTTAGGAAGAATGCCCTCTGCTGTAGGTTATCAACCTACCCTGGGTACTGATGTTGGAGAATTACAAGAAAGAATTACTTCAACATTAGAGGGTTCTATTACTTCTATTCAAGCGGTATATGTTCCTGCTGATGATCTAACAGATCCAGCACCTGCGACAACATTTGCACACTTAGATGCAACAACAGTTCTTGCAAGAGCGCTTGCCGCAAAGGGAATATATCCAGCCGTGGACCCATTAGACTCAACAAGCACAATGCTTCAACCATCAGTTGTTGGGGACGAGCACTACAAAACTGCGAGAGCTGTCCAATCTACCTTACAAAGATATAAAGAACTTCAAGATATTATTGCAATTCTTGGACTAGATGAATTATCCGAGGAAGATAGGCTAACTGTAGATAGAGCTAGAAAAATTGAGAAATTTTTATCACAACCATTTTTTGTAGCAGAAATTTTCACAGGAATGTCTGGAAAGTATGTAAAACTCGAAGAAACCATTGCTGGTTTTAATATGATTTTATCTGGAGAATTAGATGATTTACCTGAGCAAGCCTTTTACTTGGTTGGGAACATAGATGAAGTTAAAGCTAAAGCCGAAAAATTAAAAAATGAAAAATAAAACTTATTTTTATTAATCCTAAAGTTTAAAAATTTAAAAACTAATGTCAATCTCTTTAAAAGTCTTAGCTCCGAATCAAAATGTATTTGAGGGAGAAGCAGAAGAAGTTATTTTGCCCAGCACAACTGGGCAATTAGGCGTGCTACCTGGCCATATTTCGTTAGTAACTGCTATTGATATTGGAGTTCTAAGGTTGAGGTCAAATTCCCAATGGACTTCAATAGCTTTAATGGGTGGTTTCGCAGAAATAGAATCTGATGAGGTTACAGTATTAGTAAACAGTGCCGAAATAGGATCAGAAATTAATTTTAAAATTGCGGAAGAACAATTAAACAAAGCGGAACAGGAATTAAACAAATTCTCTGATAATGAAAAAAGTCCAGCAAAAATTAAGGCCTTCAATGAATTATCAAAAGCAAAGGCTAGGATTCAGGCTTCTAAAAATTAATTTTTAAGCAGTTCCGCAGAATGTAACCTCGGGAAATTTTAATTTCGCTTCCTCTAATTTCTTTGTTTTACCTTCTTCCTGCCAATAGTTGATAACTTCAGTAGCTTTATTAAGTATTTCAACTCTCTCATTATCTGTTATCCAACCTTTATTTTCTAATCCAGTTTTAAGCTTCTCCCATGCATCTTCTCTCGGCCAAAAGAAATATGCTGTGAGAGGACTGGGACCTCCACCTACTATTTGATCAACAGCTAAGGCGACATTATCTGGAAGCCAAAGTACTTTAATAATAAATCTTCCTTCATCAGGTTTTGGAGTATAACCTGTGGGAACCCCATCTTCATCAATAGTAGCTGCTGCCATAACCGCGTTTGCGCCAAGAAAACCAGCGTTAGAATTATTACTCTTTGAACTAGTTGCTTCGCTTTTTGCTTCGTCAGAATTAGCGATATTTTCAGTAGGTCTATCTTGGGAAGACATTTATTTAATTTTTTTAATTGTTTCTATTAATTTATCAGTAAGAGGTGACTTTTTGAAAGTTTAAATTATAAAAATATAAGCTTAGTTCTAAGGAATTAGAGAGTGTATTAATTTTTTTTATTAAGAATTTTTATCAACTTCATAAAAATTATAAATTTCTGCTTCTAAAGAATCCCAAAGATCCTTTGGTATATCATTCTCCTCTGCAAACATACCTAATTGACTGGCAAGAGCTCTTGCTTGGGAGAGTCTTTGATTTGAATTCTCGTTCATTTGTTTATTCATTGGTTAGATACAGTGAAGAAAAAATTTTTTACATTAATTTAAGGTAATTATATCTCCAAATCGGATATCTCTTTTAAGGCGGCTTTACTTAATACTTCTGGGATTGAATTACTAACAAGTACATCATCTTCGATTCTGATTCCAATCCCCTTCCATCTTTGTTCTATTTCTGGCTGACCCTCAGGTATTGGCAGTCGATCACTTATATAAATTCCTGGTTCTACTGTGAGTATCATGCCATTTTCTAGGGGCACCTCGTAATCTCCAAGCCTGTAAGCCCCTACATCATGGACATCAAGGCCTAGCCAATGGCCTGTTTTATGCATATACAAATGCTTATAAGATTCTTTCTCAATAATTTCATCTGTATCTCCTTTAAGCAATTTAATTTCCTTTAAGCCATTTACAATAATTCGTACTGCTTTCATATGGATATAATTCGTACTAACACCTGGGATCACATTTTCAATGGCACATTTCTGCGCCTCAAGGACAATTTCATAAATTGCCTTTTGCTCAGCTGTAAACTTACCACCTATTGGGAAAGTTCTAGTAATATCACCATTGTAATAATCAAACAAAGAGCAACCAGCATCTACCAAAAGCAAATCATCTTTTTTAAAATCAGAATTATTGGTTGTATAGTGCAAAACGCAAGCATTATCTCCAGAGGCTACTATTGAATTATAAGCTGGTCCTCTGGCACCCTTCTCCAAGAAATACCCTTCAATTAAGCCTTGTACTTGCCTTTCATTATTTTTCAAAGAAATGTTATTTCTTACTAACTCATGAGCCTCTGCACTGATTTGAACAGCCTCTCTCATTCTTTCTATCTCGTAATCACTTTTTAAAAGCCTCATTTCATTTAAATATAAACTAGGAGACTTTATTGAATTTGGAGCAGAACCGACACTAGGATACCTTTGAAGTTGATTGGACCAAGTATCTAAAATAATTGTTTCTATTTTCGGATTACGACCTACAGCAAAAACTATTTCTTCAGCACCATGTAAATAATTTGGAAGAAGTTCTTTAAACTGATTTACTTCATGAGCTTTATCAGCCATAAATACAGTTTCAGCTCCCTCAATACCAGATCTAAATCCATTCCAAACTTCGCTGTAAGCTTCTTTAGGATTAACAAATAAAATAAATCTTTCTCCAATAGATTTGTGAGAGAGAAATAAAGCTATTGAGTTAGGCTCATCAAAACCTGTGAGATACCAGAAATCACTATCTTGCCGAAAAGGGTATTCACAATCTGAGTGATGCTGAACAAGATTTGCTCCAGGAATAATTGCTGCTTTGCCGTCTAATTTTGATAATAATATTTCCCTACGTTTTTGATACACCTGATGATTAAAGTGATACATGAAAATTATGTTGGCGAGTTTTAGGAAAAAATGGAAGAATTAAACTAAATTCTACAATATCCAAATTTAATGGAATCTGATGTCTTAATTCTTATTCTACTAATTCTTATTATTTTGATAGGCTCAGCCTGTTGCTCAGGAGTAGAGGCGGCTTTTTTAGCAGTTAATTCAATGAGAATTCTAGAATTAGCCGCTAAGCAGAAACCAAAAGGTTCAGCCAATCAATTATTAAAGCTTCGCAAACATCTTGGAAGGACTCTAACTGTAATAACTATTACCAATAATGGTTTTAATATTATTGGAAGCATTATTTTGGGATTTTATGGTGCCTTAGTGATAAATGATAATTTTGGTTTAACTTTATTTTCAATCAGTTTTTACGTAGTAGTTGTGTTAATCGGAGAGGTATTACCAAAAGCATTGGGTACAAGATTTTCTTTACAGGTTGCCATCTTGTCAGTACCAATTCTTAGAATGTTAAACACACTAATGAAACCTTTCTTGATACTTATTGAGACACTATTTCCCGTTATAACTGCAGAAAACGAGATATCTACAGACGAAGAAGAAATCAGACAAATGGCAAAGATTGGTTCACAAAAAGGGTTAATTGAAGCAGATGAGGCTGCAATGATATCAAAAGTTTTTCAATTAAATGACCTAAAGGCAAAAGATCTTATGATCCCCAGGGTTTCGGCTCCAAGTATTAACGGATCTGAAGAACTAGCCAAAGTTTCAGAATCAATTGTATTGAATGATGCCCCATGGTGGGTAGTCCTAGGAGACAAAGTAGATAAAATCCAAGGGATAGCCAAAAGAGAACGACTTCTGACCGCAATAATTAAAGGTGAAGAAAGAGTATTAATCTCAGAATTATCTGATCCAGTGGATTACATCCCAGAAATGATAAAAATTGACAAACTGCTTACAACATTTGACAAAAACAACAAAGGAGTAAAAGTAGTAGTAGATGAATTCGGAGGATTTGTGGGATTAATAGGAGCTGAAGCAGTTTTATCAGTCTTAGCTGGATGGTGGAAAAAATAAATGAACTTAATTAAGCCACTGAAGATTTACTCAATATTAAAAAATTGGTGGGAGACAATCAATCTCACACTTTACGAAAAGAATCTATTTAATAAAGATATAGTTTCATTTAATCAGCAATTAATAAGACTTAAGAATCGTCGATTAAGAATAGGCGTTTTCGGAAGAGCTGGAGTAGGTAAATCCGCAGTATTAAATTCAATTTTAAATGACGATTACTTTGAAACTAATATTTTAAATGGTTATACAAAAGAAGTTAAAACAAGAGAAATCTATTTAAAAAAAAATAAAATAAGAAGTATGGAAATGATTGACTTCCCAGGCTTTGATATATGCAATTTAGAAAATAAAAAAAATAAATTTACTGAAATATTTAATTTAGATTTAATTATATTTATTATTGCTGGAGATCCCAACAGAAATGAAATTAAGGAACTTAATTCATTTATTAACAATGGGAAAAAAATTATTCTTATCTTTAACAAGATAGATAATTATGAATCAATTGATATTAAAAATATAACAAAAAAGATTAAACGAATTTTTACAAAAAATAATTTACCAATAATTCTTCATTCAAGCAAGAATAGTAATAAATATAAACTTAAAGATTACTTTTATAATCTGGTTTATGAAATTGGAGAAAACCTATTAATTATTAATACCTTTCAGTTAGCTAATAAATTAATAATGAAAATCAAGGAGAATAGGCTACTTAAAAGAAAAAAAGAAGCTCAAACAATTATTGGAAAATTTGCAACACTTAAGGCCTCAGGTGTCGCTTTGAATCCATTAATTTTTGCAGATATAGCTGGGAGTTACGCATTAGATGCAATTTTAATAAAAGAACTTAGTAAAGTGTATGGACTACAGGTAAAAGCTTCATCTGCAAAAAAATTACTTCAAACAATTTCTATTAATAATTTCTTCTTAGGTGCAACTCAATTAGGGATAAATTTTTCATGCAACATCATTAAAAAAATTAGTTTATTGTCTGCTCCTTTCACAAGTGGATTATCTCTAGTGCCATATGGACCAGTAGCTATTGTTCAGGCAGCATTAGCAGTGCAAGCAACAAAAATTGTTGGTAAATTAGCTGCCCAAGAAATTCTTTGTAGAAGTAAGATTAATGGTCTAGACCCTAATGACTGGATTCAAATAATCTCTCAAAAAGAATCTGAAATACTTACTTCGAATACAATTCTTTCACTGCATAAACAAACAAAACATGATTTATCTATATTTTTGCCTTGAAATTGAATCCTAAGAATATCGCTTTGTTTGGAACGAGTGCTGATCCACCAACAATTGGTCATAAAAAAATCATTAAAGAACTATCTAAAGTTTTTTCATTAGTTATAACTTATGCCAGTGATAATCCATCCAAGACTCACAAGGAAAATCTATCTTTTAGAAGTCTTCTTTTGGATTTTCTCATAAAAGATTTGAATACTCCTAATGTTCTGTTTGACCAGGCGATGAGTAGTCCCTGGGCAATTAGATCAATAGAAAAATGTAAGTTAAAATACAATACTAAAAAAGTAACATTTGTAATTGGTAGCGACTTAATAGATCAAATTGTTTTATGGAAAAACTTCTATGAACTGGTCAAAGAATCTAGTTTATATATTATTCCCAGGGAAAGTCACCCATTAAACAAAAGAAATCTTGAATCAATAAAACTAAATGGAGGGAATTACAAGATTGCATCATTTAAAATTCCAAATATCTCAAGTTCCATGGTTAGAGAAAGCAATTTAAGTGCTTTCTTACCCGAATCTTTAATTGAAATTATTAAAGACAAAAATCTGTATCAAAATCTAGAATAACAATATGAAGCTTTTTTGTGCCCAAATCAATCCAATAGTAGGAGATATTGAAGGTAACGCTCAGAAAATTATTGACATCGCTGAAAGAGCCTATAAAAATTCTGCAGATTTGGTCCTCACACCGGAATTATCTTTATGGGGGTATCCACCTAAAGACTTACTTTTAAAAAAATATCTTATTAAAAATCAAAATAAAATATTGAACAAAATGGCTAAATATATTTTTCAGAAATATGGTGAACTAAGTATTACTGTCGGGATAGCAGAAGAAATTCAAGATTCATTCTTCCCAAATCTTTATAATTCAATTGCAATAATAAGTTGCGGCAAATGGTCCGTAATTGGAAGGAAAATAATACTGCCTAGTTATGAGGTATTTGATGAAAAACGATATTTCAGATCAGCTGATAAAGTCTCTATTTTAACGAAGAATTGTGGTGGGAAAGATTGGAAAATAGGAATAACTATTTGTGAAGACTTATGGGTTAATGACGATATTGAAGGCAGAGGTAAGCATAAGAGAAATCCTATAGAGGAATTTAAAGCTAAAAAGATTGACTTTCTGATTAATTTTTCTGCTTCTCCCTTCACAATTTACAAACAGGAAAAAAGAGAAAAAATTTCAAATTCTGCTACTAATTTGCTGAAAGTTCCTCTTATTTATATAAATCAGGTAGGAGGAAATGATGACTTAGTCTTTGATGGCAATAGTTTTATCACTGATGAAAATGGCAAAATAATAAAAAGATTAAAGTCTTGTTCAGAAGAGTATATATTTTGGGATTTATCGAAAAAAACTATCCCCCTAGAAACAATTCAATTGAAAAATGAAATTGAATCGATTTTTGATACATTAGTTTTAGGAGTTAAGGACTATGCAAAAAAATGTAAATTCAGTTCCTCTCTAATTGGTTTAAGCGGAGGAATCGATTCTGCATTAGTTGCAGTTATTGCTACTGCAGCAATGGGTAAAAATAATGTTTTTTGCTATTCAATGCCATCAAAATGGAATAGCGAAAGCTCACTAATAGATGCGCAAGACTTAGCAGATAGATTAAAGATAAATCTAAACAAAATTCCAATCCATGAAATCCATAACAGCTTTGAAAGTGTATTACTGGAAAGCATAAATTTTCAACTACAAGGAATAACAAACGAAAACATCCAATCAAGGATAAGGGGCACTATATTGATGGCTATTGCAAATTGCAATAATCATTTATTACTTTCTACAGGGAATAAGTCTGAACTTGCTGTTGGTTATTGCACCTTATATGGAGATATGAATGGTGGATTAGCGGTTATCGGTGATTTATACAAAACAAATGTCTTTAAAATGTGCAAATGGCTGGACAGTAATGAATCAATCAAAATAAGGAAACACTATGGTCTACCTCTTAAATCTGAAATTATTGGAGAAAAAATTTTAAATAAACCACCAAGCGCAGAATTAGGCCCAAATCAATTTGATAGTGACTCACTTCCTCCATATTCAGAGCTTGATCAGATTTTAAAAGGTATTATTGAAGAAAAAAAAGATTTAAATGAATTAGAAAAAGAAGGTTATGCAAAAAAATTAGTTTTACAAATAATATCTTTAATAAAGAATTCTGAATTCAAAAGAAGGCAAGCACCACCTATATTAAAATTAAGCACACAATCTCTGGGAAGTGATTGGAGGTTGCCGATTGCTAGTAAGAACAAATAGCTATTGAATTCGAGAATTTCTTATTGTCTCAAAAGGTCTTTTAATAGATTTAATATCAATGCCCCGTCTTAAAGCTAAAATAATTCCAGCTGCCTCTAGATAATTCTCTACTTCGATAAGTCTTTCATAATTGAAGAATCTATTATTCACATTTATTGTTGAAATATTTTTAACCGCAAGGATATTTAGTCCTCTCTCCATTCCTGCCAATACTGTTTCTCCGCCTAACGCTCCAGAGGGCACAATAATAGACTCCACTTCATGAGGATTGATATCCCCTAGAAGAGGATAGTCTTTAATATCTACTAAATCTGGGGCTTTACTTAATCCAATTAACACTGATGGTAAAAATGTATGACCAATTTCTTCGGCGGCAGCTCTTGGATCAATTTCATACTCGATATCTATAGGTTTTAAAGCAGGAGAGTGTGCGCAAGGGACTTGTAAGTATTTACTTATTAAATGACTTATGACAGCTTCACCACCAGAGATTAAATCCACTCCTTTCCCTCTTCTATATAGATCAACATAATGATTTGATTCCTGATTAGAAAAGTCAGCGACAATGGCAATGGCTGTAGAACCTCCATTAATTAATTTTTTGCCAGCTTCAATTAATGTTTTAGGATTTTGAATTATTCCGCTACTCATTTTTTGCCCCTCATAATTACATTGCACTCCAATGGAACTATCGGTAATAACATATGAATCAACATTAATCCCAAGAGATGCTTTACAAGCATCAGCGACTTGTAGATGACGAACTAGAATATCATGTTCAATTCCTGCATCAAAAATTATTCCTATTTTTTGTTGACTAACTTTTCTTAGACAAATTTCACATTTTGCAAATCTATCGAGACTATAACCTTCAACATAATTAATGTTTTCATCAATCTCTGATAATGAGCCTGCATTCATTACATTAGGGTGAGTTATGAGACATCCAGATGCCGCTCCCAGCAATTTAGCTGCAGGCAAAGCATCACCCGCAAATCCCCCTATCTCGCAACTTATGCCAGTGGGAACAATAAATATAGTTGGAGATAATCTCATGAAAATTCCTTATTTATAGTTTTTTTTGAATAAGTCAATTAATAATCACAGCATTTACGATTAAAATTTTGCTTTTTTCTTCTTCATCTGAGCATTTTATTTCACTGATGGACCAACGTATAACCTCGCCATTGTCAGAAATATTATCCAAAATAAATTTTCTTAAGTTAGTCAAATGAATAGATTGTGGCCAATTTAATTTTAATTGAACTTGCCTTAGATTCATTTTTGATATTTACCAAACTGATCATTATACAAATCATCTTCAACATCATCACCAACAATTAAGTGAAGATCTGATTTTGGAAAAGCCACACACAACAAAGCAAAGCCCTTTCGTTGTAAATCATCATTTAAACCCATTGCTTGATCTTGTTCTAATTCACCATCCTTTACAAAAGATGCGCAACTTGTACATACTCCGGCACAACAACTACTTGGTAATTCTAGGCCATAGTTTCTCGCTGCAGATAAAATATCTTGATCATGCGCGCACAAAAAAGCATGTGTCTCATTTTTAAAATCAACTTTAATATTAAATTCTGGCATAGGCAAAAACCATCTCAGACTGTTGATCCACCAACAACCTCAAGTATTTCTTGAGTGATTGCAGCTTGCCTGGCTTTGTTATAGGTCAAATTCAAAGTGCTTGCTAATTCTTTAGCATTGTCACTAGCATTATTCATGGCAGTCATTCTACATGCGAGTTCAGAGGCGGCAGACTCTTGTAAAGCCCTAAGTACCTGATTTTGTAGATATAAAGGCAAGAGTGAATCCAGCAATTGATCAGGACTTTGTTCAAAAACAATATCAGATGCTAATTTTTCTTCATTAGAATTATCAAGATTTGACTTTTCAACGAGAAGTTTATTGCCTTTTGTAGTTAATCTAAAGATTTCATCATTTTCTTGTGCAATACCTTGAGGGTCTAAGGGAAGCAATGTTTGTACAACAGGTGCGCAACTGACAAGAGTTATAAATTTCGTATAAATAATTTCAACTCTATCTGTATTTTCAGATATAAAATCCGCTAATACTTCGTTAGTAATTCCTTCGGAGTCTGTAGCTGTAGGAACTTGTTCCAATTCTTTGAAAGTAGCTTTTATCCTATATTGATCTTTTCTATTTTGGAAATAACCAATAGCTTTCTTACCAACCAAAATCAAGCTAGGTTGGTAACCCTGATCCACTAGCTCAGCATATCTAATTTCAACTTTTTTGATAATATTAGTGTTATATCCACCGCATAAACCTCTATCTGCAGTTATGCAAACTAAGGATATTTCTTTTACATTCCTTTTTGCTAGAAGAGGTGAATCAGAAGATTCGAATTGTATTCTAGTTTGAATGTTTTCCAACACACGTGCTAATTTATCAGCGAATGGTCTACTTTTAAGTACCTGATCTTGTGCTCGTCTAACCTTTGCGGCAGCAACAAGTCGCATAGCTTCAGTGATTTTTCTGGTATTTTTCACAGAAACAATCCTGTCCCTAATTTCTTTAAGATTTGCCATAGTATTTGTTCAGTTAATTATATTTTGGCAAGCATAGAGGATTTCACTTCATTTATTACCTCTTTGAGCGTTGACTCTAATCCATCATTTAGTTTCTTCTCTTTAAGAATTTCTTCTATAAAATCTGCTTTGTTTAACTTTAAATATTCTCGGAGTTCATTAGCAAACTTTGTTACGTCTTCTACTGGTACTTCGTCTATCAGACCTTTTACACCCGCGTATACTACAGCGACTTGTTCAGCTAAATTAAGTGGTGAAAACTGAGGCTGTTTTAGTAATTCCCTTAATCTCTTACCACGTTCAAGTTGTTGTTGGGTTGCTTCATCCAAGTCGGATGCAAATTGAGAAAAAGCAGCTAGTTCATCAAACTGCGCCAATTCTAACTTTAGCGTTCCAGCAATTTTTTTGATGGCCTTAGTTTGAGCTGCTCCACCTACCCTACTAACTGATATTCCAACATTAATGGCTGGTCGAAGACCGGAATTAAATAAATCTGCGCTAAGAAAAATTTGTCCATCTGTAATAGAAATAACATTAGTAGGGATATAGGCAGATACATCTCCCGCTTGGGTCTCAATAATTGGCAATGCAGTCATGGAACCCCCGCCCATTGCATCGGAGAGTTTTGCTGCCCTTTCTAAAAGTCTACTGTGTAGGTAAAAAACATCTCCAGGATAAGCTTCTCTTCCTGGTGGCCTTCTCAATAAGAGAGACATTTGCCTATATGCCTGAGCCTGTTTTGTTAAATCATCATAAATAACAAGTGTAGCCTTACCTTGGTACATAAAATGTTCTGCAATTGCTGCACCTGTATAAGGGGCTAAGTATTGAAGTGCTGCGGCCTCTGAAGCACCTGCACTCACAACAACTGTATAATCTAGGGCACCTTTCTCTCTTAGGACTTCAACAACATTTGCAACTGAAGCAGACTTTTGACCGACAGCAACATAGACACAGACTACATCCTGTCCCTTTTGATTAATAATAGTATCTATGGCAATAGCTGTTTTACCAGTCTGTCTATCACCTATTATCAACTCTCTTTGACCTCTTCCTACAGGAATCATCGCATCAATTGATGTAATTCCAGTCTGCATTGGTTCATGAACAGATCTTCTTTTAATAATCCCTGGAGCCAACTCCTCTATTAGTCTATTGTCACTTGTCGGAATTTCACCCTTACCATCAATAGGTTGCCCTAGTGGATTAACCACTCTGCCTTGCATAGCTTCACCTACAGGAACAGAAGCTATCTTTCCAGTAGCCTTAACTGAACTCCCTTCTTGTACGCCTAATGCTTCACCCATTAAAACGGCACCCACATTATCGTCTTCCAAATTCAAAGCTATTCCTTCAGTTCCGTCTTCAAATTCGAGTAGTTCCCCGGCCATAACTTTTTCCAAGCCATATATTCTGGCAATACCATCACCTATTTGAAGTACTGTTCCTACATTACTTACGGATACAGATTGATCATAATCAGTTATTTGTTGTTTTAATATTGAACTGATTTCGTCAGGGCGTATAGATACCATGGGTTTAAGAAGTAAGTTTGAGTGTTAATTTACTTGGATAGAGTAAGACCAAGTTTTCTAATTTGAGAAGCGAGACTCGCATCTATAACTTTAGATCCTACACTTGCGACGAAACCGCCGATTAGTGTGGAGTCAATTTTAGTTACAAGTTCTAATTTTTCGGTGCCAGCAATTTCACTTATTTTTTTTGTAAGTAAAGATTTTTGCTGATCAGAGAGTTCTACAGCAGATGTAACTGTTGCCAGAGCAATATTACTATTTTCTCTGTAAAGTTCCAAAAACCTCTCTAGGATTGGAACTAAAATTCCAATTCTTTGTCTATCAGCCAATAATTTCAAAAGATTCAATAAAGAAGTATTTATTTTCTCT
Source organism: uncultured Prochlorococcus sp. (assembly GCA_913048245.1). Lineage (GTDB taxonomy): Bacteria > Cyanobacteriota > Cyanobacteriia > PCC-6307 > Cyanobiaceae > Prochlorococcus_A. Next base: position 20,966 of record CAJWWR010000005.1, read on the forward strand.
GAAAATAATTGGGCAATAATGTTCCTTTTTGATTCCTTTTCAAGAATTGGCGAGGAAAGAGCTTTTTCTAGCTCTGGAGAATCATTAATTAAATCAATGATTTCTTTGACCTCAGAAACTATTTCGTCAGTCTGACCTAATTCATCAGCAACCTGAAGAAATGCTTCTGCGTATGGAGTAGTAACGGAATTTAAAAGCGGCATTAGTTTATCTCAATATCATTAATTGATTGAGTAACCAAATTTTCCTGGATAGATTGGTCCAGTTTTTTGGGTAGAGATTCTAAAGCTTTACTTATTGCCAATTCCACAGCTTCTTTGCGAAGTTGTAAAATAGCTCTTGAAGCTTCAGCGCCCTCATCAGTAATAGCACTTTGTTTTATTCGCGACATTTCCTCTATAGCCTTTTTCTCGCTATCTAATTTAATTGATTCTGCTCTTTTGAGAGAATTAGATTTAATTTGATCAGCTTTTTTTGTGGCCATAGATAAATCAGCTTTGGCCTTTTCTAGTGCTTTAGCAGCACTTTGAAGCCTATCCTCTGCTTCTTTCAATTCAAGAAGGATACCTTCCCTCCTTTTTTGAAGCATTTTCCCGAGGAACCCGGGTAAAAATTTATAGAGACCAAATACAACTACTGCCCAGTTGAGGAGATTAGTCTCAAAAATATTGAGGTTTAGTCCAAAACCTGAAGTTGCTAATAAAGGGATATTCATTTGGATTGAATTAACCTATTTACTATGAGTTGACTTAACTCCTCAGCTTGTTCTGAAAGTTGCTTTCTTGCGTTGGAGGTCTGCTTTTCTATTTCAATTCTTGCATTTTCTTTAGAAGCATTTGCTTCTGAATTTGCAAGTTCTAGAGCTTCTTGATAAAGCTTATCAGAATCTTTTTCAGCCTCCTGAACAATTTTAGATGCCTCAGAGCGTGCTTTTTGGAGTTGACTCAAAAGATCCGACTCCAAGCTTTCAACCTCAGCAAGTTTGTTTTTAGCCTCCTGAAAATTTTTGCTCACGTACTTCTCTCTATTTTCAACAATATTGCCGACAGGCTTGAAGAAAAGAGAATTTAATAAATAAGTAAGAGCTACAATTTGAATTGCCATGAGCGGCAAAGTGGCATTAATGTCAAATAATCCACCCTCAGTTGCAAAAATAGGAAAGGTCAACATACTGTTTTAGTTGAGATTGAAAAAATAAATAAAAGAGTTTTAAAGCTATTTATTTATTAAGAAAAAGGGTTAGCGAATAACAATACAAGAGCAACAACTAATCCATAGATTGTTAATGACTCCATAAAAGCAAAAGATAAGAGTAATGTACCTCTGATTTTTCCTTCTGCTTCAGGTTGACGAGCAATGCCCTCAACAGCTCCTTGAGCAGCGTTACCTTGTCCAAGTCCAGGGCCAATCGCACCTAAACCAACTGCTAAACCTGCAGCTACAACTGATGCTGCGGAAGTAATTGAATCCATAATTTTGAAAAAAAGCTTAAAGCTTGTAGAAATCTGTTATCAAACACGCTTGGACATTCTTTATATGAAGAAAGGGCCTGATGTATTCAGACCTACGCGATATGATATTTTGGCAGATTATATGCCCTTTGTAAAAGGGTATTAATGTATTAAAAATACGCTAGTGATGTTCTTCAACCGCCTCTCCTATATAATAAGCCGCCAAAGTCGCAAAAATTAGAGCTTGAATTGCACTTGTGAATAAGCCTAGAAACATTACTGGAATTGGAAGTACAAGCGGTACAAGGAAAACTAAAACTGATACAACAAGTTCATCTGCAAGTATATTTCCAAAAAGCCTGAAAGATAATGAAAGTGGTTTTGTAAAGTCTTCTAATATTTTGAAAGGGAGCATAATTGGTGTTGGATGCACATAATATTCAAAATATCTCCATCCCTTATTACTCAATCCTGCATAAAAATAAGATAAAGAGACAAGCAAGGCTAGTGCAATGGTTGTATTAATATCAGCAGTCGGAGCGCCAAGTTCTCCACTAGGTAATTTAATTATCCTCCAGGGAATGAGAGCTCCTCCCCAATTACTTACAAAAACAAACAAAAACAATGTTCCAATAAATGGCATCCAATCTCTATAAACTTTTTCCCCTATCTGTGTTCTAGATAAATCTCTAATATAGTCCCAAAGAAACTCTAGTAAATTCTGTAATCCTTTTGGGTCGTTTTCCATTTTCTTTGTGCCCAGAGAGATAAAAACCAATAAAGCTCCTAACAAAATCCAGGAAGTAAGAAAAACTTGTCCATGAACTCTTATATTGCCTATTTGCCAATAGAGATGTTGACCAACTTCTAATTCGGCAAAATTTGATATTAAGGAAGTGAAACTCATTAGTAAAATAAAAAAATTAAATAAATTTTGTGGTTAAAAAAATTTATTTAGGAACGTGAAAAATAAAAAACAATAGCAGGCTTGTATAAGAAAAAACCAATTATTGCAGGAAGTATTTCAAGGAATTCACTTTTAGAAGTAAAAATGAATAAACATACTGGCAGTAGCAGTTGTATTTTTGAAACCCCTGTTGATGATTTACCCAAATTTGCAATACTTTTTGCAAGCAAACGTAAGTATAAAATCCCAAAGACAGATCCTATAAAAAAACTTAATCCAAAGGATACGCTGATGCATATTGTTGTAAGAACAGATAATACAATTGAGAGAAGCAATGTTATCAGGAAGATAATTACTTGCATTTTTAGATAATTATCTTTAATAGAAAAAAAACTATCAAAAAAATTATTCAAAAAGGATTGCTGTTCTTCTTTGGCATCTTTTATAGAGGCACCTGAAGCATCCTGAGTAATAGAATGCTTACTTTTTTTTCTTTCTGAGTCCACGGTTGTGAACATAATTAAGAAAACCTCTAAAGAATCAACTAAGTATATAAACCCACGGAATCTATCATGAATAGGTCCCTTTTAGCTAGGTTTTTTGGATTAAAGTTCTAATTCTTAAGATTTGAAGACAATTTTCCTCGATTTTCATTAATCGTTTACTATGTAAAATCTTTGTTTTCAAATTCAAATCCCATTCATTAACTACGTCATAAATTAAAAATTGACTTTAGTAAATATATACTTGGCAAATTCATCTTTTAACGTCTCAATAGAATATCTCTTATGAATACAATTGCAAGAAAGACGTATTTATTCAAAATACACTACGAAATCAAATATTACAGATATTAATAATTTACCCAAGGAAATTACCAATCCTTCAAACCAAATAATTGGATTACCCTGGAAACTTTGGCCTTATGAAGGGAAAATGCTTCTTCTATTAATAGTTATATGGATGATTTTTGGCATTTTTGTACTGGGTTCAGCAAGTTCTTGGGTGGCGAGCAAAGAAATGGGAGATTGGTCCTTCTATATTAAGAGGCAAATTATTTGGTACATTCCTAGCCTGACTGGATCTTTTATTATTTTTCAATCAAACATTAGGGATCTTTTGAAAATATCAAGAGTACTTTTGTATTCATTCATCATTATGATTGGCCTCACAATCATATTTGGAACAACCATCAACGGCTCATCTAGATGGTTAATCTTAGGTCCATTACAAGTTCAGCCATCTGAATTAATTAAACCTTTCCTAATTTTGGAGGCAGCAAACTTGTTTGCTCATTGGAATTTAGTAAAAAAAGGAAAGAAAATAATATCAACATTAACTTTTGGATTAATAATTTTTTTGATAATGTTACAACCCAATTTAAGTACTGCTGGTTTAGCAGGAATATTATTGTGGATAATGGCTCTATGTGGTGGAGTGAGGTTGAGTTCCTTATCTCTATTAGCTGTAAGTGGTTTCCTGAGTGCCGTTTTGAGTATTCTCAGAAACGAATATCAAAGACAAAGAATTATTTCATTTCTTGACCCTTGGAAAGATCCAGAAGGTATTGGCTATCAATTAATTCAAAGCCTACTTGCTATTGGTTCAGGAGGATTATTTGGCCAAGGTTATGGCTTATCAATGCAGAAATTACAATATCTACCAATTCAAAGTACGGATTTTATTTTTGCTATTTTTGCAGAGGAATTTGGACTTTTAGGTTCAATTTTGTTATTAACTTTCTTATCCTTTTTTTCATATATAAGTTTAAGAATTGCAATTAAGTGCAGAAACAATTACACAAAACTAGTGGCCGTTGGTTGTGGAACATTACTTATTGGCCAATCTTTAATGCATATTGCAGTTACAACAGGTTCAATGCCTACAACTGGCCTCCCTTTCCCATTTATAAGCTATGGAGGAAACTCACTTGTTGCATCAACATTTATTGCTTCATTGCTACTACGTTGCTCATTGGAGTCGACAGGTCTTATAGGAATTATTAGTACAAGAAAGAAGAAAATTAGTTAGAATTATTCCACATCATAACTAAAAGTATTCAATCAATCAATTTAATTATTTCTGAGTTAGCTCAAAAAGGTAACCTACTTATGGAACAAAGCATAAGTAGTCCAGGTCCTTTTACAATAATATTTATCTTTACCGCAGGGCTTCTAACAAGTTTAGGACCGTGTTCACTTTCATTACTTCCAGTAACTATTGCCTACATAGGTGGAACAGACAGTAAAAAAAATGAACCTAAAATTTTGAGTTTTTGTGGAGGCGTGATATTTTCTCTTGTTTTTTTAGGAGCAATTAGTGGTTTTCTGGGCAAAATATATGGCCAATTGCCAAGCTCATTCACAATAATAGTTTCACTATTTGCGATCGTCATGGGATTGAACCTCATTGGGTTAGTAAAAATTCAACTTCCAAATGGTCCTAGTCTTGATTTCATTAAGAATAATACACCTGCTTTTTTTACACCTTTTGTTACGGGAACTGCATTTGGGTTGGCATCCTCCCCTTGTATTACACCAGTTTTAGCAACACTTCTGGCATGGGTATCTCAAGCAAAAAGTCCATTGATCTCTATTATTTTCCTATTCTTTTTTGGGTTAGGACAAGTAACCCCACTACTAATTGCAGGAATTACCACAAAGAGTTTGAAAAATTTATTAGAGTTTAGAAAATACAGTCAATTTATTCCTACTTTCAGCGGTATTATACTTTTAACTTTAGGAATACTAAATATTCTTTCTAAATGGATTTAATGGTTTCTTTTAGAAAATTAATTCTGTTTATATCAAGTCTTAGATTTGCGATTTTACTAATACTTTTTATCGCTTTCTCGAGTGGAATAGGGACTTTTATTCCACAAGGTGCTGTCTATTCTGATTATCTATCTCAATATGATTCAAATCCAATATTAGGATTAATAGATGGCCAAAAGATTTTATTTCTTGAATTAGATCATATTTATACAAGTCATTGGTTTTTAGGGTCTTTAGTTCTTTTATGCTGTTCTCTAGCAGCATGCAGCTTCAAAAGACAAATACCATCTCTAAAATCTTCATTTAAGTGGAAAGATTATGATACATCAAAAAAATTTGAAAAGCTCGAATTAGCTAGTGAATGGGAAATAGATAAAAATACAGAAATTATTCGTTATGCAGAGACTCTTTTAAAAAAAAAAGGATGGGAAACTCTTACAAAAAAAAATAGATTATCAGCCCGTAAAGGGCTAATCGGTAAAATTGGCCCAATAGTAGTTCATATTGGATTAATAATTCTTTTAATTGGCTCTGCATATGGAAACATAACTCACATAACAAAAGAACAATATTTAACTCCAAATGAGAAATTAGATCTTATCAATGATGATTCAAATGAAAAGTTAACAATTCAATTGAAAGACTTTACCATTGATAGAGAAATTGATGGGAAACCATCGCAATTTATATCAGATTTAGAATTTAGTGACTCTGAGATAAAAAATAGAGAATCAAAGGTATTAAAAGTAAATCATCCAATAAGATATAAGGGGATAACTATCTATCAGGCGGATTGGGCAATTGCAAATATTATTTTAAAAATAGACGATATAGTCTATCAACTTCAATTAAAAGAAATACCTGAAATTGGTCAACAGATTTGGGGCATACTCATAGAACTAGGAAAAGAAAAAAAGTATAATTATTTATTAACAGTGGACAATGAAAATGGGCCAGTGAGAGCTTATAGAACAGTAGATTTTTCGGAGACTGATATTTACCCAGGCAATGAAAAGTCAGAGATAAATCAATCAATTATTGAACTAATAAAAATAATTCCAAGCAGTGGAATAATAATTAAAAGTGATCCATCCATACCGTTTATATATTTTTCTTTTTTTGTAATCATGGTTGGTACTATCCTCAGTTTGATATCAACAAAGCAAATATGGATTTTTGAGAATGTTGATTCTAAAAAATTATTCTTTGGAGGTTTAAGTAATAAAAATTTATCGGGATTTAGAAGCGAGTTTCTTGAGATTCTTTCTCAAATTAGAGATTTTTAATTTTTCTTCTCGCCTGTAAAAATATCCAGTTGCATAGTAACGTTTCCACGAGGATTAAAATTTGCATGCAAATGCAACCAATGAGGAGAGGCAGTCTCTGTGAGATCATCCATTATTCTATTAACAACTTCTTCATGAGAAATTTCTTTATCTCTGTAAGAATTGATATAAAGTTTAAGAGATTTGAGCTCATATACTTTTTCTTTTGGTTGGTACTTGATTTGTAGCGTTGCGAAATCAGGGTATCCAGAAAAAGGACATTTACAAGTAAACTCTGGCAAATCAATAGTTATTTCATAAATTCTTTTTTTATTCGGATTTTCAAAGCAAATAATTTCAGATTCGTTAATAATCCTCTCTCCATATAACGGACTATTGGTTGCTTTTTCTAAATTAGTCATCATTTTATACCCTATTATTCTAAAAATAATTAAAAAAAAACAATTAAGCCAAAGTTTTTGTTTAGATGAAGTTAACTTTTAAAGACCAGTAGGTAATTTAGATATAAATAGAATTTGGTATCAAAAGACACATTTTAAGAGTCTATTAGAGAGTAGATAATAAACATCGGAATAAATCTTTATGGACATTTTCTTGAGCAACGTTGATAATAAATTCAACAAATCCCTGACCCCTACCAGTGTTCATGGAATGTTATGGTTGCAAACCCATTTTGAGGACTCTCAATGGGAAGCATTAGCAGATGGTAGAGTCTTAATCTCTGAAGAAGATGCACAATTACTCAAAAATGATGCTGAATTAGCGGGAGTAGTGATCGAATTTATCTCAGATTTGTCAATTCTGGATGTTTTACAAAAAACAAATTAGTATTAGCTTGTTAACTAAGAAATTATGAAAAAAATTGAGGCGATAATTCGTCCATTTAAATTAGAGGACGTAAAAGTTGCACTAGTAAATGCTGGAATAGTTGGCATGACAGTAAGTGAAGTCCGCGGTTTTGGTAGACAAAAAGGACAGGTTGAAAGGTACAGGGGTTCAGAGTTTACTGTAGAGTTTCTACAAAAACTTAAAGTTGAAGTTGTTGTAGATGATGAAAAAGTAAAATCAGTAATTGAAGCAATTGCAGAAGCAGCTAAAACAGGAGAAATAGGGGATGGCAAAATATTTGTATCTCAAATTGACTCAGTCATAAGAATTAGGACTGGTGATTTAGATGAAACTGCTCTCTAATTTACGATATTCCTTACAAGTCGATTGATATATTCACTGTCTACAGATAAATCTACTTTTTTCTCATTACTTAACCATATTAAATATTCGTGATTACCAGCCGGCCCTTTTAATGGAGATGCAGTTAGCCCGTTTATCAAGCATTTATTTTTTGTGAAAAATTGACACAAAGATTCTATTACTTCGATATGGTCACTTGCATCCCTAACAACACCACCCTTACTAACCTTTTCTCTCCCTACCTCAAATTGAGGTTTGATCAAGAAAATGCCCTCCCAAAATTTCTGATCAAGTAAGTCCAATATTGGATTAAGAACAAGCTTTAAAGATATAAAAGACAAATCTACTGCTACAAAACTTGCTACTTTGCCATTTGAACTATAAAGATATTCAAAATCTAGATATCTTATATTTGTTCTTTCATACAACTTTACTTTGGGATTGTTTCTTATGTTCCATGCAGTTTGGCCATAACCTACATCTATTCCGTAAATTAATTCCGCTCCTTTTTGAAGTAAACAATCAGAAAACCCTCCTGTTGAAATACCAGCATCAATACAAACTCTATTTTCTACATTTATTGGAAACCTATTAAATGCTTCTGCCAATTTATCTCCTCCTCTAGAAACAAACTTAGGTTCTGAAATTACTTCAAGATCTAAATCAACTGAAACTTTCTGACCAGGCTTATCAAGAACTTTACCGTTTTTATCTTTTACTTTGCCTGCAAGAATTATACGCTGGGCCTTCTGTCTAGAATCAATTAGTCCTTTGTTAGTTAAATGGATATCTAGACGAACTTTTTGACTCATTTATTTAAACTCAAAACTATTCATATTTAATCTATTGCAGTATTTAATTAGATGGATTACCAATAATTTTTCTTGTGAAAATAAGCATATGATAATTTTCTCATAAGCCATGCAATACGACTACTGTCTTTTTAAATATAATGAGTATCAGAGATTCCCTAAAGAATAAAATCACACATTAACTTTATCAAATAATTTATTTAAAATCTGATTTTAAGGCAATTAACAACTGATAGAAAATATGTTCAATGATGATTAGATCTTAAAACTTACGAGCCATTATGTGAATTTAGTTATAAAGTTTAATATGTAAATCATAAAAAATAATGATTGAGAGATACACCCTACCAGAAATGGGAGAAATCTGGACGGAAAATGCAAAATTTCAAAGTTGGCTGGATGTTGAAATTGCCGCATGTAAAGCTAATTATGAATTAGGAAATTTACCAAAAGAACAGCTAAATCATATTACCGCAAATGCAAATTTCAACTCTGAAAGAATTAAAGATATTGAAAAAGAGGTAAAGCATGATGTTATTGCCTTCCTAACAAATCTAAATGAATATGTAGGAGATGCGGGCAGATACATTCACGTAGGAATGACTAGTAGCGATGTCTTAGATACAGGCTTATCATTACAACTAAAAGATTCTTGTGATTTACTGATAAAAGAGATAGCAAATTTAGAAGAACAAATTAGAAAACTTGCACGAAAACATAAGAATACAATCATGATTGGGAGATCACATGCGATACATGGTGAGCCAATCTCATTTGGATTTAAATTGGCAGGCTGGTTAGCAGAGATTCTTAGAAATAAAAAAAGACTAATATCACTTAAAGATTTAATCTCCACAGGACAAATAAGTGGTGCAATGGGAACTTATGCCAATACAGATCCCGAGGTAGAGTCTATCGCATGCAATTTATTAGGTTTAAAGCCAGATACAGCAAGTACTCAAGTTATTTCAAGAGACAGACATGCTGAGTATGTACAAACTCTTGCCTTGGTAGGTTCTTCCTTGGATCGTTTTGCTACCGAAATAAGAAACTTACAGAGAACTGATGTTTTAGAAGTCGAAGAGGGCTTTTCTATAGGCCAGAAAGGTAGTTCGGCAATGCCACACAAAAGAAATCCCATAAGAAGTGAGCGAGTAAGCGGCTTATCAAGGGTCTTAAAGAGCTATGTCAATACTGCATTAGAAAATGTCTCTCTTTGGCATGAAAGAGACATTAGCCATAGTTCGAATGAAAGAATTATGTTGCCTGACGTTTCTATCTGCCTCCATTTCATGCTAAGAGAGATGACAGAAATTATATCTAATTTGCAAATTTATCCAGAAAATATGCTTGATAATATGAACAGATATGGAGGTGTGATTTTTAGTCAAAAAGTTTTACTTATTCTTGTAGAAAAAGGTATGTCTAGAGAAGAAGCATATAAACTTGTCCAAAAGAATGCTCATTTAGCTTGGAACACTAAAAATGGAAATTTTAGAAAGAATATAGAAAACGACTCTAAAATTAAGGAAAGAATAACAATAACTGAAATAGACGAATGCTTTAACCCAAAAATTCACTTGGCTAATTTAAATGTAATATGGGAAAGGTTAGGGATTTAAAATTAAATTACTTAATTACTAAATTATAATGAGAAAATTTAGATTACTAAAAAATAATGAAACAAAAACATAGATTAGAAAAAGATAGTTTAGGCACAATTAACGTTCCAGAAACTGCTTTGTGGGGGGCACAAACGCAGAGATCCATTGAGAATTTTAGTACTGGGGAAGAATTAGTACCTTTAAATTTAATTTATTCAATATCTTTAATAAAAAAAGCGTCGGCAATAGCAAATTTTAATTTAGGATTAATAAATGAACAGAAGAAAGACCTTATTGTTTTAAGCTGTGAAGAAATTATTAAAGGTTTTCACAACAGTCAATTCCCTCTCAAAATTTGGCAAACGGGAAGTGGTACTCAAACCAATATGAACGTTAATGAGGTAATTTCAAATATCGCATGTTTAAAAACAAATACAAAATTGGGTAGTCAATATCCACTCCATCCTAATGATGATGTGAACAAATCACAATCTACTAATGATACTTTTCCAGCTGCTATACAAATAGCTGTTTTAATCGAAATCAAAAAGAAACTACTTCCCTCCATCGAAAAAATCAATATCGCATTTGAAAAAAAAATACAACAATGGAACAAAATAATTAAGATTGGTAGGACTCATTTTCAGGACGCAGTACCAATATCTTTGGGACAAGAATTGTCAGCTTGGAGAAAGCAATTAGAAGATGCTAAATGCTCTATCGAATCAAATCTTGATTCCTTATATAGTTTACCTTTGGGTGGCACTGCAGTAGGAACTGGTATCAACTGTCCAATAATGTTTAGTGAGAAAGTTACTAATATAATTGCCAGTGAGACTAAATTACCTTTTTCAGATTCAAAAAATAATTTTGCATTAATGGCTTCACATGATCGTTTAGCTAGTTTAATGAGTGCTTTAAAAAACCTATCTTGCTCATTATTTAAGATTTCAAATGATATAAAAATATTATCTTCAGGACCGAGGTCTGGTATTTATGAATTAATAATTCCTGCGAACGAGCCTGGAAGCTCAATTATGCCAGGCAAGGTAAATCCAACCCAATGCGAAGCATTATCAATGATATGTGCACAAATAATGGGATATGAATATGCAGTTTCCATAGCGAACTCAAGCGGAACCTTACAAATGAATGAATATAAACCACTCATAGGTTTTAACATAATTAAAACAATCCACTTATTAAATGAAGGCATTGATAATTTTAGGGTTAAATTAATTGAGGATATGGAACCTAATTACAAAAAAATAAAATCCAATTTAGAAAACTCATTAATGTTGATAACTGCACTAGTACCAGAGATTGGTTATGAAAAATCCGCCCAGATTGCTAATTATGCTTTTAAGGAATCAATTAGCCTAAAAGAGGCCAATTTAGAATTAGGGTTTTTGAGTGGGGATAAATTCGATGAGTTGATCAAAAGTGAAAATATGATCTAATTTGGATTGTCAAGTCGCTCAGTAGCAGGATTACTTTGTTCTCTCTGATTCATTGTCCTTAAATCATGAGATTCAGAAATAGGAAATCTATTTATGGACTTCAAGACTAATTTGATTTTCTTTTTCAGCTTTTCACTGACACCTATACAATATTGAACTTGGGATAAAAGATCAATTGTCCGCCTAAATAACCTTACGATATCGCCTTCATCTAGAGAAGTGTTAAAAACTATCTCTCTCCATTTTCTGCCTTTTGACCATTCTGAAACTAAGCCAGTTAATTCTTTTTCTAAATAAATTGGACAATCAATTGCATATTTCTTTTGTTGGGAATTTATTAGTTTCTTTAAAACTTCTAACTCTAAAAATGTATCCTTGACTTTTGAAGATGGTAAATAATTACACCATAAATCTTGTCTCCTATAATCGACAGCTATAGCTTGAATAATCGCTGCAATATCAGGACCATCTAAATCATCTAAATAACCACTCAACAAAACAAGTCCAACCCACAAATTATTCTCTGTTCTCAGTGAAATAATAGAATTACCAATCTCTGTCAAATTAAGATCACTAAGACATGCAAAATGGTTAAGGATTTTTATTAAATCGGTAAATTTCTGCCAATTATAATTTTCTTTTAACTTTAAGACTCTATATCTATCTTCTATTTCTTTTTCAATATCCAATATCTTTTTCCTGGATTTCTTTAATTTCCTAAAATCGCCAAAATTATGGGCTGGATGATTTTGTATTTCTTTTTCCAACTTGCTTATTACTTTAATCTGGCTAACAACTTCACTTGCTAAGTCATATTGAGGACTTGTTAAATCATAAATCTTAGATATTTCTACTATTTTGTTAGCAATAATTCTAGAAGAATTATTGCCATGAAATACCTCTCCTAGAAATTTTATATCAGGTTCAACTAATTCATTTATATTTAAACCTTGAATATCGGGGAAAATATTAACAACATGATTTGGTTTAATTGTTATGTATAAATTATCAAGAGTCAAACAAACTATATTTGTTAATTTATTGGAAAAATTATAAATTTTTTTGTAAATTATGGCAGGTATAATCTTTCTATTTATTTGAGGTGCCTTGATAGATAAAAAACTGCCATTATCCAAAAATTTTAATGCATTAGCAATTTCTTCTGAGAGTTTTATTGAGGCTTGTTTTTCTAATATTCTAAGCAACCTTCTTTCTTCTTTTAAACGAGCGGTTAATTTTTCATAGGCTTCAAAATCTTTCCATTCAATATTATTAGTAATTGCTTTTAAATTATTTAATTCCTTTTGAAGAACGCTGAGGTTAAAATTTTCTTCGGTTGATTCATCTAAATAAATAAAACTACCAAAACTCCTTTTTATTAATTCTTTTGATTTATCTATATCATAATTTTGAAGTAGATTAAGCACCATTCCATAACTTGGAGTAAATTGACTAATCAAGGGATTTGGCTTACTTGTAGCTAATAAACTTGCTTCCTTTGCTCCTTCAAATCTATTCTGAACAGCAACCACAAACCCCTTCTTATCTTTACCTCTCCTACCCGCTCTACCCGACATTTGTAAAAATTCACTGCTAAATAATAATCTATGACCCTCCTCAGAGCGTTTAGATAAAGAGGAGATTACAGTTGTTCTTGCAGGCATATTGATTCCAGCAGCTAAAGTCTCAGTAGCAAAGACAACTTTAATTAGCCCTCGAATAAATAAATCTTCTATTAGTTCTCTCCAGGCAGGAAGCAACCCAGCATGATGTGAGGCTATTCCTCTTTTAAGAGCCTCAAAATGTAACTTATCTTTGATTGCTTCAGGATTATTTTTAGTATATTCATCTAATCTTTTCTGTATCAAATTTGCCTCATGATAATTTACCAAAGATAAGTCTTTAATATTGTCAATGGCCCTTTCACACCCTTTTCTACTAAAAATAAAGTAGATTGCAGGTAACATTTTTCTTTCAGCGAGATTTGAGATTACAAAAGCAATAGAAGGTGATTTGGGTTGTTGAATTTTTCCACTTTTATTTTTTCTATGTTGACCCTTTGGCGATCTCCAAACTTTGCAATTAGGATGAATGCCATTGCCCTTATCATTTAATAGCGGATGTAATCCTTTTGCACTACAAAATACAAAGTCAAGTGGAACTGGCCTCTTGTCGCTACTAATCAATTCAGTTGGACCATGTACAAAATTAATCCATTTTGTTAACTGATCCGGGTTAGCTATTGTTGCTGACAAGGCAATAAGTTGAGTTCTGCTGGGACAATGAATAATTGTTTCCTCCCAAACTGTACCTCTTTGAGGATCATTCATATAATGGCATTCATCAAGAACAACAGCCTCTAAATTTAAGAGAGGATCTTCAGAATCATCAAACTCTCCATAAAGCATATTTCTAAAAATCTCAGTTGTCATTACAAGTACAGGTGCGTCTCTATTAATGCTAATATCGCCAGTTAATAACCCGACTTTATCTGAACCAAACTGATTTGAGAAATCTCTAAATTTCTGGTTTGATAAAGCCTTTAATGGGGTTGTATAGAATAATCTACTTTGATGGGATAAAGCCCTATAAATAGCAAACTCACCAATAAGTGTCTTTCCAGAACCTGTAGGAGCTGTTAGTACAATTGAGTTGCCACTGTTTATAGCTTCTATTGATTGCAGTTGAAATTGATCCAGAGGGAAAGGAAATAATACCTCAGGATCAAGCAATATTTTCGATAGAGATGATTTCGAGTTGACTTATTGAGATATGATCTAATTAGATATTAATAAATAAAAGAATTATCTTGCAAACTTTTCTCATAAATCTAGATCTTTCATAAAAAACAACCATTAAAAAGAAATGTTTAATATAAAAATTCCTCAAAATAGATTAAGAAAATTAAGAACTTTTGGTCTTGGCAAAAAAGTTTTTGAATTCACAAATGATAAAGAAACCAATCTCATTGATTTATGTAGTAATGATTATTTTGGATTAAGTCGAGACAAAGATATCATCAAGGCCGCATATGAGACAAGTCTTTCACAAGGTTTAGGATCTGGAAGCTCTAGGTTTATAAGTGGAACAAGAGAAGTCCATCAATTATTAGAGAATGAGCTAGCAGAATGGCTTAACCAGGATAAGGTTCTTTTATTTCCAAGTGGTTACCAAGCAAATATTGCTGCAGTACAGGCTTTAGCTAATAGAAAAAGTATAGTTATTGCAGATAAGCTTATACATAATTCTCTATTAACAGGTGTAAGAGCATCTGGAGCAAAACTAATTAGGTTTTTGCATAATAATCCTAGAGACTTAAAACTAAAATTATCTAATTTTTCAAATAAAGCAAAATCTATTTTAGTTATTGTTGAATCTCTGTATAGCATGGAAGGCACCTTAGCGCCATTAAAAGAGATCATAAGTATTTGTCAAGAATATAAAGCTGAGTTATTAGTAGATGAAGCACATGCCTTAGGAATCGCAGGAACTGATGGAAAAGGGTTATGTAATGAGTTCCCAAAATCAGTAACAATGATTAGCGGCACTCTAGGAAAATCATTCGGAAGTGGCGGAGCTTTTTTAGCATGCAAAGAAGTACTTGGTGAAAAATTAATACAAAATAGTGACCCGTTTAGGTACACTACAGCCTTATCACCCTCGCTAACTGCAGGAGCACTTAAAGCTCTTGAAAAAATAAAATACAGCAATTGGGGATTGGAACTTCTTGATTTATCAAAAAAATGGCGAGATGAAATTATTAAAATTGGAAAATTTAAAGTTCAAGGAGACTGTCATATTTTATCTATCATTATTGGAGATGAAAATGAAACTTTGCGCTTTCAGGAATATCTAGAAAAGAAAGGTTTTTTAGCTATTGCCATAAGACCTCCAACTGTACAGATTGGCAAATCAAGAATAAGAATAACTATTAGAAAAACCTTTAACCAAGAAATTTTGAATAAATTTATTGAGGCTTTGAAATCATATAAATGAATCAAATTATTACTCAACATGGATGGGGTTTTGATAGTAGGATCTGGTTTAATTTCAGGACTCAATTCAATAAGAAAGAATGGTTGTGGCTAAATAATGACCGAGGTTACTTCCAAAAAAATTCAAAGTCTTTTAAATGGCAAAAAGAAAGTTGCAAAAGAGATATCAAAATGGCAATTTGCCATTCTTTAGGTACACATTTAATTGAAAGAAAAACACTTCTAAAAGCTACTCATATAATTCTAATCAATTCTTTTTATAATTTTTTACCTGTGAGTCAGCAACGAAGAAAATTCACAATAAAAGCTTTAAATAGAATGAGAAATAAATTAAAAAATGATGAATATAAATCTATGCTTGAAGAATTCATTAAAAGATCATACCTACCCAGATCTTGTAAATCCAAAATAACAGGTTCAACAGATTTCGACCTTAAAAGCATTAATAGATCAATTTTGATGGAAGACTTTGATAAACTTTTCATTACTAACAAGCCTAAAAAACTTTTTTCAGATAGAGTAAATTTGTTAATTATAAAATCAGGGAAAGATATGATACTTGATAAAGAATCTTCTAATAACTATATAAAAATGCTCATGGATACAAAACTAGGAAGTATTAATATTATTGAATTAGAAAATGAGGGTCATCTGATAGATGAAATCAATTTATTTGATATTGTCCACTCATGGCTAAAAGAATAATATGAAAAATAATGATGAATGGAATAAAGAGATAAGGGTAAATTTTAATAATGCTGCAAACAATTATTCAGATTATTCTTATATTCAAAAACATTTCTGTTTTAAAATAGTTTCATTAATTAAAAAACTTGATGTTAATAATAACAAATGCTTTGAACTCGGTTCAGGAACTGGATTTTTAGCCGATGAGATTGAAAGACAATTCCCTTATATAAAGGTTTGCAGAATTGATTTCAGTGAAAAAATGCTCCTTAAGAACAAAAAAAACAGTTCTACCTTCCTTTGGGATTTAAATAAAGAACTTCCAGGCAGAACAAGAAATTCTTCCCTTTTAGTATCAAATTTTTGCTTGCATTGGCTCCTAAAACCGCATTTAACATTGCGAAATTGGTTTGATAAGTTATCAATAGGTGGATATCTAATTGTATGCTTGCCTACTCGCAATAGTTTTCCTGAGTGGAGAAATACCTGCCAAATTAAAAACATCGAATATAGTGGGTTAATTTTCCCAGATGCTGAAAATTTAATAAGTTATTTCAAAAAAGACGAAATTTATTTCTTAAAAAAATATGATTACCAAGAAAATTATAAGGATGTATATAAACTGCTAAGGAATATAATAAGAATTGGAGCTCAGACCACACAAAGCCCAAGAAAAACAATTAAAGAATTAAGAACATTGCAAAATTTTTGGCCAAAAAACAAAAATAATTCGGTTAATTTAACCTGGGAGATTTTTATTCTGATTCTGAAAAAGTAATGGAAATAAATAATAAATCTTACCAATTTGTAATTTGCGGGACCGATACAGATATTGGGAAAACGATCATAAGCGCTTTTTTTGTTAGAGGACTAAATGCTTCTTATTGGAAACCTATTCAAAGCGGATTAGAAGAGGAAACTGATAGCGAAAAAGTGGCAAGATTGAGCAGGATTACACAAAAGAAGATAATTCCTGAAGCATATCGTTTTAACAAACCTGTATCTCCTCATTGGGCTTCAGAAATGGATGACAATATAGTTGAGATCACATCTCTTAAAATCCCAATTATTAATGCACCTCTCATAGTTGAAACGGCTGGTGGACTTATGGTTCCACTAACAAGAAATTTCCTTCAAATTGATCAGATTAAAACTTGGCAACTCCCAGTCATACTAGTTTGTAAAAGTTCTCTTGGGACCATAAACCATACGTTATTAAGCATCGAAGCATTAGTTAAAAGAAATATCCGCATATTAGGTATAGTAATGAATGGAGAAAAACATTTAGATAATCCAAGAACTCTGAACGAATTCTCAGGACTGCCAATAATCGCTGAATTTCCATTATTGGAGAATCTGAGTACATACAATTTAGATATACTTTGGAGAGATTTGGATATTAAAAATAAACTTAATTCAATCCTAAAATCCAAAAGATTTAAATGAGCAAACATTTTTCTAAGCATTACCAGAATGAATGGCATCCAAATATTTGGCCGCCTTTCACGCAAATCAAAAAAAACAAACCTCAGATAGAAGTTACTCATGGAAAAGACGCCCTAATTTATACTAAAAATCCTGTACAAGAATTAATTGATGGCATAAGTAGTTGGTGGGTAACTTTGCATGGCCATAGTAATGAATACATAGCTCATTCAATAGCTGAACAGGCACAAAAGCTAGAGCAAATAATTTTTGCTGATTTCTTGCATCCTCAAGCAAAAGAATTGTCTGAAAGAATTACTAGGATCACAAAGCTAGATAGAGTGTTTTTTTCAGATAATGGTTCTACTGCTATAGAGGTTGCCTTGAAAATAGCTTATCAGTGGTGGCAAAACCAAGGAGAAGAGAGATATCAAATTATTGCTTTTGATGGTGCTTACCATGGAGATACTTTTGGGGCAATGGCCTTAGGAGAAAGAAATATTTTTAATGCTAATTTTGAGAGACTAATGTTTCCAGTAAAAAGAGCACAATGGCCATCAACTTGGATCAATGATGATAAAGTTGAAAACAAGGAGGAGATGGCTATTGATAGCTTAATAGAATTGCTAAAGAAACCAACTGCTGCAGTCATTTTAGAACCAATAATACAAGGTGCTGGCGGCATGAATATGGTTAGACCAGAATTTGTAAAGAAAGTTGCAGAAGTTGTGAAGCAAAACAACAGTCTCCTAATTGCAGATGAAGTATTAACTGGGTTTGGTAGAACAGGAAGTTTATTCGCTTTTCAAAAAGCCGATATAAAGCCAGATATTATTGCCTTATCAAAAGGTCTTACTGGCGGATTCCTGCCTATGGGTTTGACCGTTTCTAAAGAAAAGATTTTTCAGTCTTTTATTAGTGATGCGCCTGAAAAGACATTCTGGCATGGACATAGCTTCACTGCTAATCCTCTGGGATGTGCAGCGGCTAATGCTAGTTTAGATTTATTAGAAAAAGAACCATCCAAGTTTCTTGATTTTGAAAAAAGGCATCTATCGCTTTTAAGTATTCTTAATAATCTTCCAAATACGAAGAAATTTAGAATTTGCGGAACAATTTGTGCTTTTGAATTAGAAGCGGGAGGAGGAGCTGGCTATATGAATAATATTGGAAAGGAAGTCAAAGCTAATGCGATTGAGGAGGGTTTATTTATTAGACCTCTAGGTAATGTTATTTACTTAATGCCACCACTCTGCATAACTGATAATCAATTACTCAGAAGTTATAATGTTATAGAAAAAGTATTAAACAAATATATATAATCTTCAGGGTCCTTGAAGAATAGCGTTCTGAACATCCTCCTTATTTATACAATAAGAAAATGATCTTTTTATATTTTGACCGTTAAAATCCCATAAAACGCTTAAATCTTCTTGCTCAAAATAAATAATTGCTTGCCAATCTGCATGATCTAAGCGCCATTTAGAAGGGTCATCATTATCTTTTTCAGCTCCAAGATTCTGTAACCATGCTTCTAATGATTGCAAAGAATATTGATTGATTGGTTTATCTTTATTAGTCATTATTTTAAATAAGATGAGTTCTATTCAATAAGCCATATAGGTATTGAATTAACTTCTCTACCAGTAAAATTAGCAAATAATAAGAAAAAAATTAAACTTAAAGAAATAACAAATATTAATAAAAATAATGAAAACATTTCACCATTAGAGAATGGTCTACGATAACCAATTGTATTGGTTAATTTAGATATATTATGATTTATCTTTCTGCCATTTAATATGTCAGTCTCACTATTTTGAATATTCTTTAATTTCATATCGTATAAATTTCTAAGTGTAGGATTATTTAAATTCTCATAAGCCTCTAAAACCACTCGCAATTTAAAGGTGGCATCCTGATGATTAAGAGAAGTAGTATCCGGATGAAGTTCTTTTGTTAACTTACAGAAAGCTTTCCTTAACTCATGAGGAGTAGCCTTCTCATGCACTCCAAGAATACTATAGTAATTTTCCTCAGCGTTCAAAGTAATTAATATATTATTATTTATATTAATCAATTCTAGGATAATTTTATTTATTTATAAGAATAAAAAATTACAACCTTTATAGCGATGAACAAAGAAAAAATTATTCAAACATTGCATCCCCTTCTCAACAACAAAGAAATTGACCAATTTACAAGATTACAGAAAATAATCTCCATTTTAAATAAATCTTCCAATCTTACCAGGCTTATTGATGGAAATGATTACTGGGTCTCCCAGATTTATGATAGTGTCTGGCCATTTCTTGAAAACACCAAGAGTACATTTAATAGAAAGAAATACATAGATATTGGTTCGGGATGTGGTTTCCCTGGTTTAGCATATGCTATAACTCACCCAGATTCAGAAGTATTTCTAATTGATTCCTCAACAAAGAAAACAGATGCATTAAAACAGATTGTAACTGAAATGAATTTAGAGAATCAAATTCAAATAATAAATGATCGTATTGAAAACATTGGAAGAGATCAGAATTATCGGAATAAATTTGACATTGGCACCGCAAGAGCTGTAGCAAAACCATCAACTCTCGCAGAATATCTGATTCCTATCTTAAATCAAAAAGGAAAAGGGATTTTGTACTGTGGCAAATGGGATATAGAGGAGCAACGCAAGTTAGAAAATTCCTTAAAGATATTAAATGCATCAATACATAAAATTTCTAGAAAGATTTTACCTGCAAAGAAAGGTGAAAGAAATATCATATTCATTCAACCAAATATGCAATGTCCCGATATTTATCCCAGAAGAATTGGTAAGCCATCGAAATATCCCTTAGGTAATTAATACTTTGAGAGTCTTTTCACAGTATCCCCAGAAAATCTTTCTTTCAAAGATCTCAACTTCTTAATTACTTTTATAGGATCAATATGATTATTTATTACATTAAGAAGTTCTTTTTCCGAAACATTGATATCCAATTCATTAGCATTATTTCCAGGGAACCAATGCCCAGCATTACCCATTATTTGATATCTGGACTTAGCGAATTCAACCATATCCCATGCCTCAACTAAATTTGATAACCATATCAAAACTGGAATATTAATATTACCAGGAGTACTTTGCCAATCTGGCAGATTCTTGAAGCAATCAAAATACCATTGATAACCAAGGACATTCATACATTCTCTTTGTAATCTATTTATTATTTCTGGAATATAATTTTTAGCTTTTGATAGTAATGAAACTGCTTCAAGATGATAATCGAAGTCAGATTCTTTTGCTATACCAACGCTAATAGTATGAACCTTTTCATTTGCTAAACAGAAAAGATCATTAAAAACTATTGGATGAAGAGGTTTACAAAAACTAAAAAACTTTTCTGAGGGTGAATAGAGGTGACCACCTTTATCAGTAGGGCTTATGATAAAAACACCAAGATCATATTGTTTAGCCAATTCAATTGCTCTTGCATTTCTTTGATTAACGAAGTACCAATGTAAATTAACATAATCAAATTTATTCGAGGATATTGCCTTTTCAATGAGAGAAACATTTCCATGTGTAGAAAAACCGATATTTCCAATGAGATTATTGTTTTGCCATTTTTTTAAAACATCAATACAGCCATTGTCTTTAAGAGATTGATTTAGTTGGACATCTGTATTAATTCCATGAATTGATACTAAATTTATCTTCTCAATTCCCAGGTTTTCAAAACTAATTTTTAACTCTTCCTCAAAAATTTTTATATTATTGTTAGGCGGTATTTTAGTTTGAATAATTCCAAATCTAGAATCCATATTCTTTATCGCATTACCTAACTGCAATTCAGAAGATCCATAGTGTCTAGCTGTCTCAACATGTTCAAATCCGTAATCTATCGCCAGATTCATTAAATCATTCACTTTTTTTTGTTCTAGAGGTGATATTTCAGATACGTCCAAATCTTTCCAACTTTTTTGGAATCTCATACCACCAAGAGAAAGAACCGGCATCTCAATTTCTGTTCTTCCAAATCTTCTTTTAGGTATTTTCATCATTAATTAATGCTTAGACATTTTTGGCAACTTTCCAAGTGACTGAAAACTATTTCTATTTAAACTTTTATCTAATCTCTCAAGATCTTCAAATCCAACCCAATGGATGCAATCGACAGGACATGTATCTATAGCCTCTTGAATGATATCAACAGAATCACCATTTTGACGTAAGGCTCTGCTTCTACCATATGCATCATCAACAACAAATGTGTTAGAAGCTACATGCACACAATATTTACATCCTATACATGTTGCTTCATCAACCCAAACAGCTTTTTGAATTAATTCACCTCCCAGTACTGCCTCAAAGCCTGTTATTTTTGTAATATCTTCAAACTGAATATAAGCGCTAAGAGGGTCAAAAGCCAATTTCTAAGATTCCCATTTAGTTAAGACAAGTTCAATTGAACCATCATTTTCATTTTTTTGTTCAACCAACTGGTAACCATCCTCTTTTGTTTTAGAAATAATTGTATTGTAAGCATACATTTGAGTTACTTTTGAAACAAACCTTTCAACAGGTAATTTGTATTTCCACAAATCAATATCAGTTACTAGCTCGAAAGAATTGGACTGTTTGCTCCATTTAAATCCGACATTTGTATCACCTGGTAAAACCATACTGATGTCTACATTTGTTTTTTTTCCCTGATAACCTTTAATATTTTTGCTATCAATACTAGGTGAGAAACCCAGTTGATCTAAAGCTTTAAGTAATGGCTCAGTTTTTCTTAACTGTGTTTTGATAGTACTAAAATGTGACATTTGTTTGATTTACTATAGGAGTAACTTCATTTTGTTTGTTAGCCATAAAAGCTTCTGCGGTTTTTTTCTTGGTTTTAACTTCACCAAGAGAGTCCTCTAAACTTTTAGTAGCTTGATCGCATAAAATACCATCAAAACCTTCCACGAATTCTTCAACGCGGCCATCTTGATGAATTTTAAACTTAAGTGTTCTTTGAGGCATTACGTCCCAGAACTTTTAATTACTTTATATAAAATAACGAATTTTTTTTGATTCAGTTGATACAAGTAACTTTTTTTTCATTTTTCTATATAAAAAACTTCTGAAATATTAATTTTTAATTATAAAAACCCTTCATACCCATCGAATCCAATGCAGTCTTAGCCTCTTCCATTACAGATGGTTCACTATCAAAAAGAGCAATTCTAGTGCATTCGTCAACAAATGTTTCTTGTAATTGATTGGTTAAATTTTGATATAACCTGCACAAAGACCAAATGCAGTTACTTCTTACGACTGGTTCATTGTCTATTCTTAAGCTTATTAATAATTGCTCTGAGGCTAATTGAGCATTATTATCACTTATGCTGCCTATTTCAGACAGTGAACTAGAGGCCCAAAGTCTTACTGACGCGACATCATTTTTCAAGGCATTTATCAAAGGCTTTAAAACTATTTGATTATCGTAATTAGCTAAGCTCCAAGCAGTTGCCCTTCTAACGTAGGCATTATCATCAAATTCTAGCAATCTCACCAATTTATAAACTGCATCAGGACAAGGATTTCTCCCTAATGCATAGACAGCACTCATTCGTTCTACAGGACATGGTTGCTCTAATAGTGGTAAAAGCAAAGGAAATGCCCTTTTATCTCTGTATTCGCAAAAAATTCTTAACCCCTGAATCCTCTCTTCTCTATTACCTTTTAAATATTTCAAGGCTTTATCACATTCGGAAATTACATCCAAATTATCATTTGAAAAACCATCTTGGTCTATTTCTTCCAGAGGGTCAACTTCTAGCTCAACTGCTAGTTCTTTCGCTAGAATAGCTGGATCTATTGCGATATCTGCCAAACCATCATCTTTTAATTCCTTTCTGCTATTATTCATCGTTTAAACTTTAATTTATTGGGGCAGGTGAGATCATATCTCCTGGCAACCAAATTCTTGCACTAACTGCTAAAAAAGCAACTCCAAAAAGAAGAACGATTGCCAAAGGTAAAACTTTTGTCCTAATAAAACCCACTTTCTTTTTCTAATTAATTTTATCTTAGCTTGTTAATTAGAGTTTTAAGTAAGAATTCGAAATTATTGACTAAATCTTCTCGACATTTTGTCTTAATTGTCCACATGCAGCATTTTGATCTGAACCTCTGCTTCTTCTAAAACTTGCATTAGTTCCATTTTGAATTAACTTATTCATAAACAATTTAGTGCTTATTTCAGTTGATTTTCTAAATGGCATTTCTTTAATTTGGTTATATTCAATCAAATTAACATGGCACTGAAAGCCCTTAAGCAATTTACTTAATTGATCAGCATGAATGGGTTTGTCATTTATTCCATTTAGTAGAATATATTCAAAACTTATTCTTCTTCCTGTTTCTCTAACAAATTGCTTACAATCATTTACTAAATCGAAGATATTATAAGTTTTAGCAGAAGGAATTATCATTTCTCTGATTTCTTGATTAGATGCATGAAGACTTATCGCAAGTGTATATTGGCATTTTCCTAATCTCTCAAAAGAGTAGCGCATTAATTGCGGAATTTTCTTTGGGATTGCAACTGTACTCACAGTAATTTTTCTTTGACTAATTTTAAAATCTTCATTAAATGATCTAATAGATTTTATTAATTGATCGATATTTAGTAGCGGTTCGCCCATGCCCATAAAAACTATATTTGTAACTTTCCTTTGCATTGCATTTTGAAGCAATAAAACTTGATGAATTATTTCGCTTGAACTTAGAGAGCGTCTTAAACCTTCTTTACCAGTTGCACAAAATTTACAATCCATAGGGCAACCAACTTGACTTGAGACACATGCAGTCAATCTTTTCTCAGAAGGAATACCAACTGACTCGATATAATGATTATCTTTTGTTCTCAGGAGAAGCTTTAAAGTCCCATCATCTGAAAGATGAGTTGTTTTAATTGCTAGATCTCCAATGAAAAAACCATCCTCGCTTAATCTGTTCCTTAACTTCAAGGGCAACACATTTATTTCATCTATATTTTTTAAACTGAAATTAGAATTATAAATAAAGTTATAAATCTGTCGTCCTCTAAAAGATGATTCACCATACTTAATAACAATTTTCTCTAAATCTTTTTCAGAATGACAAAGTAAGTTTTTCAAATTATTCGACAAAAAAGCTTTTTTACCACAAAAGTAAACCATGCTTTAAAAAGAATTCCGACAGAATTAAAGCAATGAAACCTAGCATAGCTAATCTGCCATTTAGTTTCTCGTTATATGAATGAAAGCCATATTTAGGTAACTTTCTTTTTGGGACTATTTCAGGTTTAATCATTATTCTTAAAATTTTATTCTAATAATTTAAATCAATAATAGTCTTATTCATCTGAGAGTAGCCCTTCCTCTTGTAATCCTTCAAGAGCGGCTGGGTCAGGCAATTGATCTTCTGAGAACTGATTTTCAGCATTAGGCCTAGCAAATGCAGCAAAATTACTTGATGAAGGATCAATTCCATGTCTATTTCTTGTGGTTTCTAAATCCTCGTCACTTGGATCATCTAAAATTGCTGAAGAATTAACAGCTGGTGTTGAAGGCATATCAACCGTATAGTCTGGTCGCAAGTTTTGGGCTCTCCTGTAACCACCTGATTCCTCTGCAAGAATATCTGGATGTGGCCCAGCTTCTGAAGCTAATTCTTCTACGAAACCACTGAATCCAGTGCCTGCAGGGATTAATCTACCAATAATGACGTTTTCTTTTAAACCTCTTAGCCAGTCAGATTTACCTTCAATAGCAGCTTCAGTTAAGACACGCGTAGTTTCCTGGAAGGATGCAGCAGATATAAAGCTATCTGTATTTAATGAAGCCTTAGTGATTCCTAATAAAACAGGCGTAAATTCAGCAGGAGCTCCACCAGTGATAGACATTGCTTGATTAGTATCTTCAACTTGACGTATTTCCACAAGTTCTCCAGGCAAAAGTGTAGTATCTCCTGCATCTTCAACGCGAACTTTACTAGTCATTTGTTTTACAATAACTTCTATATGTTTATCATCAATTGATACCCCTTGAGATTTATAAACATTTTGTACTTCGTTAACCATCCTACGTTGGAGTTTTGAAATAGATTCCTGAGCCGCCTCCATCAATGGCTTATTGTCTTTTAAATCAATGAAAAAACATTCCAATAATTCGTGAGGATTAATAGGTCCATCGGTTAATAATTCTCCAGCATTTACCTGTTGGCCATCACTAACCATAATATTTTGTCCAAGAAGAATTTGATACTCATTGATGACATCATCTTTTTCAATAACAGATAGAGAAATAGACTCATCATCAGTTCCCTCCTTAATTTGAACAACACCAGATTTTCTACATAAAACAGCTCCATCTCTTGGTCTTCTGGCTTCTAGTAATTCTTCAATGCGAGGTAAACCCTGAACAATATCACCCGTTTTTTGCCTTTCGAAAACAAGTAAAGCTAATCCATCCCCTCTTTGTACTAGATCACAATCTCTTACGTGAAGTACTGAATCTGGGGAGACCATATAAGGCCTACCAAGTCTCAAAGTAACGCTATCATTTTCAATAGATTCTATTTCTCCACAAGAAGTAGCTTTTTCTGATTTACTTATTAAATCACCGTCAACCACTCTGTCTCCGACCTGGACAGTTGCTTTACCTTTAGTAGGTATTACAAGCTTATCCTGTGCACGTTCAACTATTAATCTTCTAATCGGTTCATCTTCAATAATTAATGGGAATTGGGCGATACCCTCTTCTTTACAAAGAATTTGAGTTGTAGCTATAACATCCCCAGATTTAACAGACTGTTTATTTTTGACTGCCAATTCGGTATGGGTAGATCCATGACTAGAATCAGATGTGGTATCTCTTCGGACTAAGATTGACTCTAAAATAACTAGATTTAGTCTGTTGATTTTCTTGTCTTTCTTATCAGGTATCACCTCTACATCTACAGTCATTTGTGGAGTAGCATTAAATGTCTCAAGACTTAGTTGGGTTCTTAGTAGTTCAACACCTTCTACTGATTTAATCAATTCCCCATCTTTGTATGTAAGTCTTTGAATAGCTTTTAAACCTAAATGAGGACCAGTTTCCTGTTTTACATGAACTAGTTCAGGCAAACCCGCTTCATCTGGTATCGTAAATTCTTCAACTTTTCTTAGAAGCAATCCTTGACATTTTGGTGTCTCTAATCTCTGTACGAAAAGAATTTCTTGATTATCAACTCCATCTAAAATCTTTTCACCAGGATTAACTAACATACCTTCATCATCAAAACGTCTCAGAATCTCTTCATCATCACATTCATGGAAAGTTCCATTTCTCACAGTAATTTCTCGTAAAATATCATTCTTTTGTGTTACCGTAACAATCCCTGATGTTTGACAAAAAATATCTTTCACAACTTCAGTTCCTGCTTCTATCCATTGCATATCCTCTATCATCAAAAGAGAGATGTCCTTGTTTATTTCATGCGTTTCTTGTGGGACCCATAACAAAGTACCCCCTTGATTAACCTCAAACCCATTTTTTGATGACCTAGCCTTCTTGATACTTAATCCTGGTGCATATTTGACCAAACCTCCAGTTTTAGTCTTAAAACGATCATCCGCCAGATCTGCAATAATTTCTCCACTACTTATTTTACTACCAGGAATAGTATTCAATCTATAAGATGTACCCTCATTAGATTCTAAATGCCATATTTCGCCAGAATGTGTAGCTTCTGCAATAAGTTTGCAATCTTGAAGTTGCATTGAGGTAGTTACAATTTGAACCTCTCTTGAATCTCCAACAGAATCTCTAAGGCGAACCTCTCCACCAAATTCGCTGTATTGACTAGCCTCTGCTAGAACATCACCCTTTTTGACTTTTACATCAGAATTTATGACTGGCTTTGCATTAGGTGGCAGATTATAAACATCACCTGCAAAAACCCATAATCTACCTAACCTTTGAGCTTTAAGAGTAATATTGCCCTGTCTATCAGTTACCTCTTTAGGTTGAATAACCTTCTCATATTTAACTTGACCTGCCAGATCACAGATAACGTCTTTAGTTGCTTTTTCAACACTTTTCTTAACGGCTCCAGTAGTGATTTGAGCGATTGTAACATCAGAGTTAACTTCTTCTCCGTTTTCCACAAATAATAGTGATCCACTTGTTATTTCAATTTTTTGAGCTTTACCTGAAGTGCCTGATTTAGGTAATATTTTCAAAATAAAATCTACTTCAGCTTGTTTTGCTTCAACTCCATGAGGTGTTCTATAACCTCTGATTTTTGCCTTACTGCTAAATTCTACCGTTCCAGATATTTTTGATCTCACAACACCACTCTCAGCAGTAGATACTCCTCCTGTATGAAATGTTCTCATTGTCAATTGAGTACCAGGCTCACCAATTGACTGAGCGGCGATAATACCCACAGCTTCTCCTAAATCAACAAGATGATTATGAGCCAAGGCCCACCCGTAACACTTTCTACAAACAGATCTATTAGCTTCACAAGTTAATGGAGATCTAATTGGAACATTATTAATTCCAGCTTCTTCTATCTTTTTTGCAATAGTTGGGTCAATAGCAATGTCTTTGGCAACCAGCAATTCACCGTCATTATCAAAAATTTCTTTTGCTGTAAGTCTTCCAAGTAATCTATTACCAAACTTCCCATCTTCTGCTTCAATTACGATATTTCTTTCTGTGCCACAATCCTCTTCTCGAACAATTACATCTTGAGCTACATCAACTAATCTTCTAGTTAAATATCCTGAATCAGCTGTCCTTAAAGCAGTATCTACAAGACCTTTTCGCGCTCCATAAGAAGAAATAACATATTCAGTTACAGTAAGTCCCTCTCTAAAGTTTGTTCTAATTGGTAGGTCAATAATTTCCCCCTGAGGATTAGCCATTAATCCCCTCATGCCTACAAGCTGTCTGACCTGCGACATATTTCCTCTTGCGCCAGAATTGGCCATCATCCAGACAGAATTCAGAGGGTCATTTGTATTGAAATTATTTTTGACGGCATCCACTAATCTCTCGTTAGTTTCAGTCCATGTATCAATAACTTTTGTATGTCTTTCAACTTCAGTTATTTCTCCTAACCTATAGCACTCCTCTGTTGCAGTTATTTGAGCTTCAGCCTCACCTATTAAATCTTGCTTAGCAGCAGGGACCTTCAAATCATCAACTGAAATGGAGACAGCTGCTTGGGTTGCATATTTAAATCCAAGATCTTTTAAATTATCAGCCATTGCTGCTGTAATGGCAGTTCCATGAGTTTTATATGACCATGCAACTAAATTCTTTAGAGCTTTTTTATCAATAACCTTGTTTTTAAAAGAGGGGGATGTTTTTTCTAAGGGAGGCATTACTGATGGGGAATTCTTCTTTATATTTTTGGAGTTTTTGCGAACCCTTGAATTTTTTCTTTGCTTTGATGAAGTCATAATTTTAATTATTTAAGTGATAAGTTTTTCTTTAGGATTAAGTTTGAGAAACGGAATCAATAATTGTATGATTCATAACCACCCTTCCGACTGTGGTCAGGATAAATCTAGAGATAAGTTTATTTTGTGAGTCAAATCTATCTCTTCTAAATGACCAAATTTCCAATTTGGAACCATCTTCAGACTCTTTTACATCAATTGGATCGCTTAACTCATCTTCATCTTCAACATCACCATTAAACCGAACCCAAACCCAATCATGAAGAGTTAATCTCTTATCTTCGAAAGCTAAAATAACATCTTCCAGCGAAGCATAAGTTGTAGTGTTTTCACCAAACTTAGGTTTTGTAAAATTTGGTTGTAAAGCAGTTAAGTAATAAGATCCTAAGACCATATCCTGAGAGGGAGTGACAATAGGTTCTCCGGTTGCAGGTGAAAGAATATTATTACTAGCTAGCATTAACATTCTTGCTTCAGTCTGCGCTTCTAAAGCCAATGGTACATGAACTGCCATTTGGTCTCCATCAAAATCAGCATTAAACGCAGGACAAACAAGTGGATGAAGTTGAATGGCTCTTCCACCAACTAATTTAGGTTCAAACGCTTGTATTCCTAACCTATGAAGAGTGGGCGCTCTATTCAATAATATTGGATGACCTTCAATGACTTCTTGAAGAACTTGCATTACTTCATCATCTGCCCTTTGAATTAATTTTTTTGCAGCTTTAATATTATTAACAATGTTTTGTCTAATCAATCTATGAATAACAAAAGGTTGAAATAATTCAATGGCCATCTCTTTAGGCAAGCCACATTGATGCATCTTTAATTTAGGGCCAACAACAATAACAGATCTACCCGAATAATCAACACGCTTACCAAGAAGATTCTGTCTAAATCTGCCTTGTTTACCTTCGATAATATCACTTAAAGATTTAAGAGCTCTATTGTTGGCTCCAACTACTGTTCGACCTCTTCTTCCATTATCTACTAGAGCATCGACAGCTTCTTGAAGCATTCTTTTTTCGTTTCTTACAATTATCTCAGGAGCTAAAATTTCTTGAAGCCTTGCTAATCTATTATTTCTGTTGATCACACGTCTATATAGATCATTTAAATCTGAAGTGGCAAATCTTCCTCCATCTAATTGGACCATAGGTCTTAAATCGGGAGGTATTACAGGTACCGCATCCAATACCATCCATTCGGGCCTAGCATTTGTAGCTATAAAATTGTCAATTACTCTCAATCTTTTAATGAGCTTAGCTCTTTTTTGACCTTTACTCTGAGTTATTTCCTCACGAAGTGTCTCAGCTATCTCCTCTAAATTTAGATCTTCAAGCAATTGCTTGAGTGCTTCAGCTCCAATTCCTACATAAGGTTCGTTTTCTATAGTTGAATCTTCTGCATATATTTCATCTTCTATTTCTAACCACTCATCTTCAGTAAGAAGTTGTTTATATTTTAGATCTTTATGGTCTCCGACATCTAGAACAACGTAACAATTAAAGTAGACAATTTGCTCTACATCTCTTAGAGGCATGTCTAGAAGTATCGCTACATAACTTGGTATTCCTTTTAAATACCAAACATGAGATACAGGAGCAGCTAGTTTGATATAACCCATCCTGTGCCGTCTTACTCTACTTTCAGTAACTTCTACACCACATCTCTCACAAACTATACCTCTATGTCTAACCCTCTTGTATTTTCCACAATGGCATTCCCAATCTTTTGAAGGACCAAATATCTTCTCACAAAATAAACCATCCATTTCTGGTTTGAGAGTTCTATAATTAATAGTCTCAGGCTTAGTAACTTCGCCTACAACCTGCCCATTAGGTAAAGTTCTTTGACCCCAATCCATAATTCTCTGGGGAGATGCCAATGAGATTTTGACATAATCGAAATGATTTTCTGTTCTTAAATTACTGTTAGTCATAATTAAATATTTTAGTGAGATAGTTAATAGAAGTAGTTAATCTTCCTCATATTCTGATGTACCTAATGATTCATAGGTTGGTCTTGAAGGTGTATTTCTTCTTGGATTAACATCTTGCATTAAATCAACTTCTTTACCTTCATCTGTATACACTGCTATGTCAAGACCTAGAGATTGCAATTCCCTCATCAATACTTTAAACGACTCAGGGGTTCCAGGTCTTGGTATTGGCTTCCCTTTGACTATTGCATTGAGTGCTTCGTTCCGACCTTGCATATCATCCGACTTCACAGTCAATAATTCTTGCAAGGTATACGCTGCACCGTAAGCCTCCAAGGCCCAAACCTCCATTTCACCTAATCTTTGACCTCCTTGCTGAGCTTTACCACCAAGGGGTTGCTGAGTTACCAATGAATAAGGCCCAGTTGATCGTGCGTGAATTTTATCATCAACTAAGTGAACTAATTTCAAGAAATGAGAGTAGCCAACTGCTACAGGCTGATCAAAAGGTTCTCCTGTCCTTCCATCGGTTAATAATAGTTTTCCAGGATCTTCCCTGTTATATACCCAGTCCTTGCCTGGCTGACTTTTTGCTTCTTCAAGAAAAGCTTGTACAGTCTGATGACTTTTTTCAGCACCATACATTTCATCAAATGGTACTACTTTAACCCTACAATTGAGATTCGCTGCGGCCCACCCCATCAGTAATTCAAAAACCTGTCCTACATTCATTCTACTCGGTACGCCAAGTGGATTTAAAACTATATCAACAGGAGTTCCGTCAGGTAGGTAAGGCATATCTTCTCTAGGCAAGATTCTACTTATAATTCCTTTATTGCCATGTCTCCCAGCCATCTTATCTCCAACTTGGATTTTCCTTCTTTGAGCGACATAAACTCTTACAACCATATTGGCCCCTGGAGGAAGCTCATCACCTTGCTCTCTTGTATAAATTCTTACATCAACAACCCTTCCCCTTTCTGTATTTGGGACTCTTAGAGAATTATCTCTAACATCTCTTGCTTTCTCTCCAAATATTGCCCTTAGAAGTTTTTCCTCAGGAGGTTGATCTGACTCTCCTTTTGGAGTTACTTTACCAACTAATATGTCCCCACTCTCAACAAAAGCTCCAATTCGAATGATACCCATTTCATCGAGATTACTCAAGCTTTCTTCAGATACATTAGGTATTTCTCTTGTGATTTCTTCAGGGCCCAATTTTGTTTGTCTTGCTTCTATTTCGTACTTTTCAATATGAACTGAGGTGTATAAATCATCCGTTACAAGTCTTTCACTTACAAGAATTGCATCTTCATAATTATATCCCTCCCAAGGCATATATGCTATTAATACATTTTGTCCTAAAGCAATTTCTCCGCCTTCACATGCTGAGCCATCGGCAAGTACTTGTCCAGAAATAACTGAATCACCATTTTTAACTATTGGTCTTTGATTTAGACAAGTATCTTGATTAGATCTTTGATATTTTTGTAAAAAATGAGTATGTTCTACACCCTCCTCATCTTTGACAATTATTTCATTTGCATCAACATAGGTTATCGTTCCATTTACCTTTGTAATTGGTACCATTCCAGAATCTCTAGCAACTTGAGATTCTAAACCTGTCCCAACAAGAGGTCTCTCTGGTCTTAGAAGTGGGACTGCTTGCCTTTGCATATTTGACCCCATTAAAGCTCTATTAGCGTCATCGTGTTCAAGGAAGGGTATTAATGACGTTGCTACTGATATAACTTGTACTGGAGATAATTGAACATAATCAACTTGTAAGGGAGGTACTTTTTCAAAGTCCTGCCTATATCTCACAGGTATCAATTCTGAAAGTATTACTCCTTGATCATCTGTTGGTACATCGCCAGGTGCAACTCTACATTCATCCTCTAAATCTGCAGAGAGATATATAGGATCACTCCCCTTCTGAACTATTCCCTTTTCAACCTTCCAAAAAGGAGTCTCAATAAACCCATATTCATTAACCCTCGCATGAGTAGCCAAAGAATTAATTAAACCAGCATTAGGTCCTTCTGGGGTTTCAATAGGGCATAACCTACCATAATGGGAAGGGTGAATATCTCTTACCGCAAATCCTGCTCTCTCTCTGGTAAGTCCTCCAGGCCCTAAAGCAGAAATTCTTCTTTTGTGAGTCAACTCTGCTAATGGATTTGTTTGATCCATAAATTGGCTTAATTGGCTAGAACCAAAAAATTCTTTTATTGCCGCGACTAATGGCTTCGGATTTACTAGTTGAGCGGGAGTTAAAGAGTCTGTCTCTCCAACCGTCATTCTCTCTTTAATAATTCTTTCTAACCTATTGAGTCCGACGCGAACTTGATTCTGCAACAATTCGCCAACAGAGCGTACTCTTCTATTTCCTAAATGATCTATGTCGTCTAAACTTGCACCTCCAATATCAAGTTCAAGATTAATTAAATAATCAACAGAGGAAAGAACATCTTCATGAGTTAGAGTTCTAACGTTATCAGGAACTGTCAAACGTAATTTTTTGTTTATTTTATATCTTCCTACTCTGCCTAAATCATATCTTTTAGGATCAAAGAATCTACTATGTAAAAGTTGCTGTCCCCCTGAAACTGAGGGAGGTTCACCTGGTCTTAATTTTTTATAGAGCTCTAATAATGCCTGATCCTCTGAATTGATACCCTCTTCATTAGCAGCGTCTATAGACTTTTTATAAAATTCAGGATGACGAAGTTTATCAATAACATCATTATCGGATAGACCCATTGCTCTCATAAGAACATGAGCATTGATTTTTCTAGTTTTATCAACTCGTACATATAAAAGATTGTTTTTATCAGTTTCGAACTTTAACCAGGCACCACGATTAGGAATAACACTTGCATTGTATGTTCTTCTACCATTTTTATCTTGTTCATCTTTGAAATAGACTCCTGGACTTCGAACAATCTGATTTACGATAACTCTTTCAGCACCATTAATGATAAAAGTCCCCCTCTCTGTCATTAAAGGTAATTCACCAATAAAGACTTCTTGTTCTTTTATTTCGCCTGTTTCTTTATTTATCAATCGACAAGTTACATACATTTGAGAGGCAAAAGTCGCATCTCTCCTTTTAGCTTCTTCTACATCATGCCTAGGTCTTTTAAGCCTATATTCTTCTCCAATAAAATGTAATTCTAATTTTCCTGTGTAGTCTGTAATGGGAGAAAAATTTTGGAGTTCTTCAATCAATCCCTTCTCCAAAAACCACTTAAAACTTGCTCTTTGTACCTCTACTAAATCTGGTAAATAAGTAGCTGTTTTAGCTACTTGTAAAGCGCTACTGCTCATCCAAAAAATCCGGGGTTTTGTATGGTTATACTTAGAAATTTCTTTGTTAATTCAAATAAACGAAAGAAAATTGCCAGTAATTTTTCATAATAGCAGATAACAAGTCAATTTACCAAGCCAAATTTAAACAAATCTTCAGCATTCCTAGTGGACTCATTAGCAATTTTGGAAAAGGTAGACTCTCTAAGAGAAGCAATAGTTTTAGCTACATTTTCTACAAACGCAGGTTCATTTCTCTTTCCTCGAAATGGAACAGGTGCAAGGAAAGGTGCATCAGTTTCTATTAAATATTTATCGCTAGGTACTAGCTTTGCACATTCATGAGTTTTGTAGGCTTTAGGGAAAGTAACAATACCACTAAAACTTATATAAAAACCTAGATCTAAAAACTCTCTCATCTCTTCTGGTGAACCGCTCCAGCAATGAAGTACTCCGCCTGGACATCTGTTATTCTTTTTGAGTTCTTTACATAAAGAAATCAGCTCCAATGCCGCGTCTCTGCAGTGAATAATAACTGGTAAATTTAATTCATATGCTAATTCCATCTGAGGTATTAAGGCCTTAATTTGAACGTCATAGTTAGAACTCTTGTATAAATCTAGACCTAGTTCACCAATTGCAAGAATTTTATTGTCCTTTTTCACAGCATTTTTTAGAATATCTTTTGATTCGGGGCCCCACTTCTCTGCATCAAGCGGGTGTAAACCAACAGAATAAAAGACTTCTGAAAATCTATCTGATATGTTTTTTAATTTTGGAATTTCAGAGAGATCAACACAAGCATGTAAAAGTTTTTTGACTCCATTTGACCTCCACCTTAAAGCAACATTTTCAATATCTTTTTCAAAATTCTCAAAAATAAGATGGCAATGTGAATCTATAAGGTTAACTTCACTCATTTATGTTTAAATTTATTTTTCACTATTCAGTGATTTCTTCACAAGATTGTTAATTCTAGATTTCTTATTGGCCCCATTATTTTTATGAAGAACATTTTTTTTAACTGCCTTGTCTATCAAGCTATAGGTTTTATTTAGACATGCGATGACTGTTTGCTTGTTTTCTTCATTTGGATTTTTGGTATAGGTTTCGCAAGTATTGATAGTTTTTTTGATATTTGTTCTTACAGTAGATTTATAAGTTTTGTTGACTAAACGATTTCTTTCAGCGATTAAAATCCTTTTTTTTGCAGATTTGGTATTGGCCACAATAAATAGCTTGACATAGTATTTGCTACTATAACAAAAGATTAGTCAAGTAATCAATTTTATATTTTTTGCAAATCCTTTTTATCTTTTTTTGGGTAACACAAATATGAAGTTCTTATTAAACAAACTTGATACAAGCAAAGAATTAAAAAGGATTTCAGAGAGGGCAAGCTTTGACGGAAATTACGAAATTAATTCTATCGTGCAAAATATTCTTACAGATATCAAAAATAATGGCGACGAGGCAATAAGGAAATATACAGAGAAATTTGATGGTTTTGTTCCTGATCCGATGCGAATTAGCGAGAAAGAACTGGAAAATGCTTGGAATAGTACAAGCCCCGAATTAAAAAAAGCCCTTGAAAATGCAAAAAAAAGAATCGAGGAATTTCATGTGAAGCAAAAGCCTACATCTTTTCATATTAAAGGGATAGATGGTGATTTCATGCAAAAAAGATGGTTGCCAGTCAGTAGGGCTGGTCTGTATATCCCAGGCGGCAGGGCTGCTTACCCAAGCACAGTGTTAATGAACGTTATACCAGCAAAAGTTGCAGGTGTTCAAGATATATTAATTACTTCTCCTGCGAATGAAGATGGAAAAGTGAATCAAACAGTTTTAGCGGCGGCTTACCTTACTGGTATATCTGATGTATTTAGAATTGGAGGAGCGCAGGCAATTGGAGGTTTAGCGTTTGGCACCAAACAAATAAAAAAAGTTGATGTAATTTCAGGACCTGGGAATATTTTTGTCACTACAGCCAAGAAATTGATTTACGGCTCAACTGGCATAGATTCCCTAGCAGGTCCTAGCGAAATTTTAATTATTGCAGACAATACTGCAAAACCTGCACAAATTGCGTCAGACTTGTTAGCTCAAGCTGAACATGATCCCCTAGCCTCAGCAATACTTTTGACAACAAGTGATAAGCAGGCTAAGGAAGTATATGATTTGGTCTATAAAAAATTAGATAATCACCCAAGAAAAAAAATATGCACAGATTCAATAAAAGACTGGGGATTAATTTCAGTCTGTAGCAACTTAGAAGATTGTATTGACTTGTGCAATCAATTTGCTCCTGAGCATCTTGAGATTATTACATCTAATCCTAGAAAAATCCTAGACCAAATAGAAAATGCTGGAGCTATTTTTCTAGGTCAATGGACACCTGAAGCTGTTGGTGATTACTTGGCAGGACCAAATCATACCCTGCCAACTGGAGGAAATGCTAGATTTAGCGGAGCTCTTGGAGTAGAAACTTTTATGAAGCATTCATCAGTTATTGAGTTTAATAAAAAAAGTTTAGAGAATAACAAAGTAGATATTATTAACCTTGCCTTAAGTGAAGGACTTCATAGCCACGCCCAATCAGTAGAGGAAAGATTTGTAGATTGATTTTATTTACAAAGACTAACAACTTTTGGAGAGTTATTTTCAATTTTTCCAACAAGCACTTTCTCAGTCAAGTCAACGAATAAGCCATTCTCTAAGACCCCTGGGAGATTATTAATTTCACTTTCAACAATTTTAGGATTTCTTATTCCTTCTTTAAATAAAACATCAAGGATCAAATTACCCTGATCAGTAACAACAGGTCCCGCCTTTTTATTTGCCATTCTCAAACTTGACACTGCATTCATATTTTCAATAGTATCTTTCACCTGTTTCCAGGCTACTGGAAGAACTTCTACAGGCAAAGGAAATTCTTTATTTAAATCATCCACTAATTTAGTCTCATCAACAACAATCAATAATTTGTTTGCCTTTGTGGCAACTAATTTTTCTCGGACATGGCATGCACCTCCTCCCTTAATTAATTGAAAATTATTGTCAACTTCATCAGCGCCATCAATAGCCAAATCTATTTCAGAAACAGAAGTTAAATCTACTAAAGGTATTCCTAACTCCAAAGCTAGTACTTCGGATTGAAAAGAAGTAGGAACACCCTGAATATTTTTTAATTTTCCTGAATTAATTAATAAAGCAAGATTCTTGATCATAAGTGCCGCTGTCGATCCAGAACCAAGACCAACAATCATCCCATCACTTATCTCTTTAACAGCAGCTTCTGCAACTGCTTCTTTCATTAGCGTTTGTAAATCCAAAATTTTAGAATGTTTTAGAATATTTAATTTCAGGAAGTGTTTTATGTCAAACCGGGTAAGGGTTCAGGTTTAATATTTACTTGAATTTCTTCATTATTTCTCAACACGCTAAGTAAGAAAGCTTTACCAATTTTTGCATTTTCTACTTTATCAAGAAGTGTCTTAGGCTCATCTATTTTTACATCTTCAGCAGCTATCACTAAATCTCCTCTTCGTAAACCTGCTTTTTCAGCTGGACTATTTGGAAATATTGATTGTATTAGGGCTCCGGATCTTTCAGGTAATTGAAAAAGAACATTAGGATTTTTATTATGTTCCTTTGCAATCTGAGGATTGAGAGAAATAAGCTGAATTCCTAAATAGGGGTGTACAACCTCTCCTTTAACTAATAGCTGATCGGAAACCTTTCTTGCTAAATTTATCGGGATAGCAAATCCTAAACCAGCACCTGGTCCACTTCTTACTAAGGTGTTAATTCCAATTACTTGACCGTTGGAATTAACTAAAGGACCTCCTGAATTCCCTGGATTTATCGCTGCATCTGTTTGAATCAAATCTAATCTTTTATCAGAAAAGCCTAAGCTATTAATATCTCTGTGAAGACTACTAATAATTCCCAAAGTTACTGTTTTTTCTAAACCATATGGTGTTCCCAATGCTATTGCCCAATCACCAACTTCAACTTTCTCTGAATCTCCTAGGGGAGCATAATCAGAAATTATATTATCTTTGATTCGCAATAATGCTAAATCAGTAATTGGATCGATTCCTAATACAGACCCTTCACAAAATGTACCGTCGGCCAAAGTAATAGAGACTTGATCTACCTTTTCAACAACATGAGCATTGGTAAGAACTAAACCATTTTCATCAATGATTACGCCAGAGCCTTGTCCTCTCTCTCTGTCTGGAAGAATACCAGGCTCTCCTAATAGATCTCTCAATAAAGGATCAAGTAGAGTGGGGTCAAATTGTTGTCTTTCTACTAAACGTTCAGT
>CAJWWR010000006.1 GCA_913048245.1 uncultured Prochlorococcus sp.
ACTTTATCAACTGCCATATCAAAAGGTCCTGTTATCTTTGAACCATTTTCATATTCATTTCCAGTAACACCTTGAGTGTTTTTTTCTACATATTTGTCTCTTGATGGCGAGTTAACAGAAAATTCATTCCAAGAATTACCAACAGACTTTTCTTGATTGGCATATGAGGAATCATGAGGAGGATTACCACAAGTCCCTAAGAATTGATCTCCTCCTACATAGGGAGTTCCTGTTAAATTTTTACAAGCACCTTTCTTTGCTCCAGTCATAACACCACCAATTCCTGGCTGTTGCCCTGTAAGTCTGGCATTTGAATTATTTCCGGAATTAACTGTTGCACGAGCTTTAATATCATCGGCAATTTCAGTATTGCAATTTTCATTAATCTGATCTAACCCTGCATAAGGGGTTCCAGTTAAAACCTTGCATGATCCTGGCTCATCTCCAGTAACAATTTTTGATCTTCCAGTCATAGTTCCACTTATAAAATTAGACTTTGCAGAAAGACTTAAGCCAACCTTCCTGGCTTCAGGTTGTGGTTTTGAACTGCAAAACTTTTCATATTGCTGAGATCCAATATATTCATCGCCAGTTATATTTTTACAACTACCAGGTTCATTACCTGTCATATGATCAGATCTGCCTACTCCAGTTCCTGTAACGTTATTTCCATTAAGTGTGTTGTAGCTTCCTACCTTCTCAAAAGTTTTTCCTTTAGGATTAGGTTCAGAACCTAAATATTGATCCCCCGTCAGCTGATGTCCTGATCCTGATTCATCTCCAGTAACTAATGTAGATCTTCCAGGCAAAGATCCTGAAACTTTTAATCCGTCAGTTGTTAAGCTTTGTTTTACCTTTGAAGGATTTTTCGGCACGTCTCCGCAATATTTCTCTGACTGATTAGCAGAGACATATTGAGTTCCGGTTAGATTCTTACAAGTCCCAGGCTCATCTCCAGTTACTTTTTCTGATCTACCAACTTCATTTCCGGTTACTGTATTACCAGATGTTGTCTGAGTGACCGTGGATCGTAGAGGTTGCTTGTAACTTGGTTTGTCTTGACAGAATTGATCAGTCACCTCAGCTCCCATATATTGACTACCAGTTACTGTTCTACAAGTACTTGCTTCATTACCTGTAGTTTTAGAAGATCTATTAGCCTGAGTACCTGTAACAGTTTGTCCAGAATTAGTTGAACTTTCACCAACTTTCCAATATGCATCTGCTTTTTGCTTAGAACCATTTTTATTTGGGCCACAAGGTCTACATTTTCCATTCCCTTTTTTAGAGATAGCGCCTGTTTTACTTCTTAATTCGCGAACTCTTTGAGATATCTCTCGACTAGATAAATCTGGATCTGCTCTTCTAGCCAAAGAGGCTGGGCTTGTATTTTGCTTAACAGCTGATTTCCCATGCTTAGATTGAGCCTCTCTTCTTGCAAGAACAATATCCCTACTTGTATTAGTAATTGGCTTTCTCTTTGGTGCGATACGTTTTTTTGTAGCTGTTTTTATTATTTGCTTTTCTGACTTAGTTTCTTTTACAGCTACAGAAGAGACAATTTCAGGCTTGTTAACAGCTATGGTCGCAGACCTTATACGATCAGTAGAGTTTGAAGCAGTCTTACCATGTTTAGACAGAGCTTTTCTTCTCTCTAAAACAAGTTCTCTACTTGTAGAGAGAGAAGATGAATATGCTTTAGAGTTATTATGTTTTTTCACCGAATTATTTTTAAAGCTAGATTTTGAAGACTGATTTGATGTGGCACTTAGATTAATATTTATATCGCTAAGAGAACGAACTCTATCTTGCTGAATACCAGATTTGGAAAGAGATTTCTTACCTCCTTCGCTCATAGAGATTCTACGTTCTAATGCAATTTGTCTGCTTGTTTTTTTTGTCATAGTCTTCAAATAAAAATTCTGAAAAGGCTTTCTCCAATAATTAAAAATTCTTATTGGAGAAAGATATTAAGGTACGTTATTTAACGCCCTTGAAAAACGACAAACGCTGTTCCTTGACTTTGGGTATAAGCGTCATAACCAATAATTCTTACATGGTGATCAGGGTATGCACGATGACATGCCTCTAATTCACTAACTATTAAATTAAGGTCTTTTTCACCAAAGAAAGGTAGCTTCCAATATGACCAGTAAGTTTGCATTGATCCACTTGGATGAACATGCTCAATAACAGGACTCCATCCTTGAGCGATGATGTATGCAATTTGATCGTATATTTCGTCCTGGGTCATCGGCGGTAAGAAGCCGAATGTTTCCAGGGTTGCTACCGTTGCGTAGTCGCCGACTGTGCTCTGGAAAGGCATAATAAAAAATTTTGTAAAAGTTTTGATTGAATTTAGAGTTTCATATTATTAGGGGAATTAGATATATTCCCCCAAGAATATTAGAAGCTAGTTTTGTACGTCGAGCTTATCAACAGTATCAAACTCAAACTTGATTTCTTTCCAAGTTTCTAAAGCAATAGCCAATTCAGGACTATGCTTAGCGGCTTCCATAAGAATGTCTCTGCTCTCTTTCTCAATTTCCCTACCTGCATTACGTGCTTTCACACAAGCTTCTAAGGCAACTCTATTAGCGGCAGCACCAGCAGCTGAACCCCATGGATGACCATGTGTTCCTCCACCGAACTGCAGACAAGAATCGTCACCAAATATTGCAAGGAGAGCTGGCATATGCCAAACATGGATACCACCTGATGCAACAGCAAATACTCCAGGCATTGAACCCCAATCTTGATCAAAGAAATTACCTCTTGATCTATCTTCAGGAACAAATGATTCTCTTAAATTGTCAATATATCCAAGAGTAGTCTGGCGATCTCCTTCAAGTTTTCCAACAACTGTTCCAGTATGTAACTGGTCACCACCAGAAAGACGAAGGCACTTCGCTAGAACACGGAAATGAATACCATGCTTAGGATGTCTGTCAATAACAGCATGCATAGCTCTATGAATATGGAGAAGCATACCGTTTTCGCGACACCAGTTAGCTAGACCAGTATTTGCAGTAAAACCGCCAGTAATGTAGTCATGCATAATGATTGGCATGTCAAGTTCTTTAGCAAACTCAGCACGCTTATACATCTCTTCAGGAGTTGTGGCAGTACAGTTAAGATAATGACCTTTAACTTCACCTGTTTCTTGTTGAGCAAGTTTTACAGCTTCAGCTACAAATTCAAAACGTTCTCTCCATCTTTGGAAAGGTTGTGAATTGATGTTTTCATCATCTTTTGTTAAATCTAGTCCACCCCTTAAGCATTCATATACAACACGTCCATAGTTTTTACCAGATAAACCAAGTTTTGGCTTAATGGTACAACCTAATAGAGGTCTTCCATATTTGTTAAGACGATCTCTCTCAACTTGAATTCCATTTGGAGGACCACCACATGTCTTAATAAAAGCCATGGGGAAACGTATGTCTTCCAAACGCAAATGTCTTAGAGCTTTAAATCCAAAAACGTTTCCAACTAGTGATGTTAATACGTTTGTAATAGAACCTTCTTCAAAAAGGTCTAGAGGATAAGCAATAAAAGCATAGAAAGATTCTGGATCTCCAGGTACATCTTCAATGCGATAACAACGACCTTTATAGAACTCAAGGTCTGTTAATAATTCGGACCACACAGTGGACCACGTACCAGTAGAAGATTCAGCGGCAACAGCGGCAGCTACCTCTTCTTTTGGAACACCTTCTTGACCTGTGCACTTAAAACAAGCTAAAAGGTCTGTATCTAAGGGGACATATTCTGGAGTCCAGTAGGTGTCTCTGTACTCCTTTACCCCTGCGTCATACTTCTTACTCATAAAACTCCTTGGTTGTGTAGGTAAATTATTCAAAAGCTAAAAGCTATTGAGTTATATAATTAGTCCTTTTGTCCAAGGAAATTTCCGTTACCTAGAGCAGGTTCAACTTCTCTATGAGGACGAGCAATAATGTGTGCAGCAACTAGGCCATCACCAACTCTTTCACAAGCGTCAGCGCCAGCTCTAACTGCAGCGTTTACAGCTCCGGTTTCACCTCTAACTAAAACGGTCACATAACCGCCTCCAACAAATTCACGACCAATAAGGCGAACTTCTGCTGCCTTTGTCATTGCGTCTGCTGCTTCGATTGCAGGTACAAGTCCGCGAGTCTCGATCATACCGAGTGCGATACCCATTGTTTCTGTAGCCATTGCCTAACTAAGTATAAATGTGGAATGTTCATAAGGAAGAATGGTCTATTGAGTACTTATAAGTCAAGCGTTTTTACCTAAAAGCCATATTAATGTTTTTACTATCATATATAAGACAAACTTATGTCCCTTGCTATAATTGATATATTGATAATTATCAGATTCGGTCAGTGCATCAAAACATACACTTGTGTTAATAAAAAATTTACATTAAGTTATTTCCGTACGAGATAGGCCCTGTCTATACAGGTGTGGAATGTTCAACCCTCTTCCTGTCTCCGTATCAAATTTTCAGGTAAGATAATATTTCTAAACATATCTATAAAGATTGACTAACCAAATTCTTACAATAGCAAGTGGTAACCCAACTAAAGTTTCTGAGATTTCAGAAATGTTGAATGTTTTAAAGCTCGAAGTAAAAAAGCAACCAAATCATTTGAACGTTGAGGAAACTGGATTATCATATTTTGAAAATGCTTTATTGAAAGCTAAGGCTGCTGCCAAAGAAACTAACACATGGGCACTAGCTGATGATTCCGGACTTGAAGTTGACTTTCTTGATGGAAGACCTGGTATATATTCAGCTCGATATGCAAAAAACAAACACGAAAAGATAAAAAAACTTCTTAAGGAGCTTGGAGAAACTCCTTACAGAAGCGCTCGTTTTATAAGCTGCATGGTTTTATGTAATCCTGAAGGGGAATTAATAAAAGATTCAACTGGTATATGCTGGGGAGAGATTCTTAAAGAAATTGATTATCCAAAAGGAGAATTTGAATCGATCTTCTGGGTAAAAGAAGCAAACTGTGTATATGGAAAACTTAGTCAGTCACAACTGTCAAAAATTGGTAGCAGAGGTAAGGCCGCTAGAAATTTAGCTCCCTTTCTAAAAAAGGCTATGGGAGTTTATTAAATTCCTAATAATTATTTATTTGCTCAATAGATCGAATAGCAGCGGCAGCAGCTTCTTCCACATCACCCTCTTTACCTGCAAGAGTAAGACGTCCGAAGGCACCAACAGCCTTAACATCAACAACAGTGATGTTTGAAGCTTTTTCCGCTTCGTTAGCGGCTTTTAAAACATAGCCAGCTGGCTCTGTTTCTAAAATGAACATACTCATCCCAGCTTGAATCATTGACCCACTTCTATTTTGTCTATTTATCAAAACAGCATGATCCGGGGTAATTGCTCGGATAACTTCAGTCCAACTTGTAGATGGTTTTGTTCTTTTACTGATCTCGCTTCCTATTGCATCAAGAACAACATCTCCTGAATGCAATACAGTGCTTTGATCCTTGTGATAGAGAGCTAAAGAACCAAAGGCTCTTTCAACTATCATTTGGCCAAGCCTTACATTACTAGCTTTCAAAGCGATATCTGTAACTCTATGGACTGCCATTCCTGGAGAAACTTCCATCCAAAGACAAGAATCTCCAGGAATTGGCAAGAATCCTCTACTAACAGTTCCCATATAGGCAGCTAGTTGTGGCTGTAGTGAATCTAAAAATACATATGTACGAAGCTCTATTTGTTCAACTTGACTAGCCTGTCTAGAAACCAATGACTTTTCTGAGTCCGTTGTAATAAAGCAACTAGCACCTGAGGCCTGAGATTGGATCTCAGAACCAGTTATAAGGGGATTTCTATTTTTTCTTTCCCCTCTATTTAGACTAGAAGTTGGTTCCATTCGTCCGACTATAACGGATAACGAATCAATTTTTGTATTAATATTACTTGCAAGCTTGTAATGAACCGATAACTTCTAATTAAATAGTAT
This sequence comes from uncultured Prochlorococcus sp., assembly GCA_913048245.1. Classification (GTDB taxonomy): domain Bacteria; phylum Cyanobacteriota; class Cyanobacteriia; order PCC-6307; family Cyanobiaceae; genus Prochlorococcus_A. Next base: position 5,979 of record CAJWWR010000006.1, read on the forward strand.
GTAAATCTATGACTTCTGAGAAAAAAAAATCATCACATGAATCACAAGAAGGTTCTGAACTAAGTGCTGATCAAACATTAGGACTTGTAAGCCTAAGTTTAATGCAAAAGCTATCGCAAAGAGATCCTGCATTTAATTGGTTAACAGAAGCTAACACAGAAAGTGTGAATCTAAAGAAACTCAGGGATAGACTGGAATTAACGGACTTAGCTTTGAAGACAGGTGCGCCTCTAAGCACCTCAGAAGTCTCTTCTTTAATGGGAGCAAAGCCTGGTAAATCCAAAATAGAAAGAGGAGGAATTATAGCGAGTAAAATTGCTAGAAATGTGTGGAAACTATCGAAATCAGGTAGTGATAATTCTTACTGGAGAAATTAAAAACCGTCCAAAAAATAGACTTTAGAAATTATCATTTGAGTTTTTAAACATTCATATAAGTTTTTGAAATATGTTCAATTAGTTAAGAGAACTTATTAATTACTTTCGTAAATCAAAAAAAATATGCAAGCTTAAGATACAAGTTCATAAATTTTGTTCTTATGAGTTCTTTAGAATTAAATAAGGAAACTGGTCCTAGAGAGGTTTTTTGTGGGTTAACTTCTATTGTTTGGCTTCACAGAAGAATGCCTGATGCATTTTTTTTGGTAGTTGGATCTAGAACTTGCGCGCATCTAATACAAAGTGCAGCAGGGGTGATGATTTTTGCAGAACCAAGGTTTGGAACAGCAATTCTAGAAGAAAAGGATCTTGCTGGATTAGCCGATGCACATGAAGAACTAGATCGAGTTGTGAATAATCTTATTTCAAGAAGACCAGAAATAAAAACATTATTTCTTGTAGGTTCCTGTCCGAGCGAGGTTATAAAGTTAGATCTTGCTACTGTTGCTGAAAAATTAAATAAAAGATATTTAGGTCAAGTAAGATTCGTTAATTATTCTGGCAGTGGGATAGAAACAACCTTTACTCAAGGAGAAGATGGGGCCTTAAAAGCTCTAATACCCATAATGGAAGATACTGAAGATGATAAATTATTATTAGTCGGAACTCTTGCCAATAATGTAGAAGATAGGTTTAAAAAGATTTTTAATAATCTGGGGATTTCTAAAGTCGAAAGTTTTCCTCCCAGGCAATCAACTGAATTACCTAAAATTGGGAAGAATACAAAAGTTCTGTTAACTCAACCTTATTTAAGTGATACGGTAAGAGATCTTAAACATAGAGGTTGTCAAATTATTACTGCTCCATTTCCACTAGGGGTGGAAGGAAGCACGAAATGGTTCTTAGCGGCAGCAAAAGCCTTCAAAATAAATGAGTTGAAAGTTCATGAGATCATTGCACCTTTAACGAGTAGGGCTAAGATTGCACTTGAGTCTCATATAAAAATACTTAGGGGTAAAAAGTTATTTCTTCTACCTGAATCGCAACTTGAGATTTCCTTAGCAAGATTTTTACATAATGAATGCGAAATGGAGCTTATCGAGGTAGGGACTCCATATTTAAACAAAGATTTAATGGAAGAAGAGCTTAATTTGTTGCCTGAAAGTACAAAGATTGTTGAAGGACAACATGTTGAAAAGCAATTAGATCGTGTAAGAGAATCTAATCCTGACTTGGTAGTTTGCGGGATGGGGTTAGCTAATCCTCTTGAAGCAGAGGGTATTAATACAAAGTGGTCAATAGAAATGGTATTTAGTCCAATACATGGGATTGATCAAGCAGCAGATTTAGCAGCTCTCTTCTCAAGACCATTAAAAAGAAATCAAATTCTTACCTCTAAAACCCTAGTTACCCAATAAAATCATGGAATTAACTCTTTGGACATATGAAGGTCCACCTCACGTAGGTGCAATGAGAATTGCATCATCAATGAAAGACATACATTATGTACTTCATGCCCCGCAAGGAGATACATATGCAGATCTCCTGTTTACAATGATTGAAAGAAGAGGTAAGAGACCTCCTGTAACCTATACAACCTTTCAAGCAAGAGACTTAGGCGGTGATACTGCAGAATTGGTTAAAAGAAACATTAAAGAGGCAGTTGAGCGATTTAAACCAAAAACTCTTTTAGTCGGAGAAAGCTGTACTGCCGAATTAATTCAAGATCAGCCAGGAGCACTAGCTAAAGGAATGGGTTTTGATATTCCGATAGTGAATCTTGAGTTGCCCGCTTATAGTAAAAAAGAAAACTGGGGAGCATCTGAAACGTTTTACCAATTAATAAGAACAATTTCAAAAGAAAAGGTAAATAAAATAAATAAGATAAATCCTAAGAGATGGCAGACCTCAGGTAGAAGACCTAAAGTAAATTTACTAGGTCCTTCATTATTAGGATTTAGATGTAGAGATGATGTCATAGAAATCCAACGGATTCTTTCAGAACAAGGAATTGACACTAATGTGGTTGCTCCCCTTGGAGCAAGCCCAGACGACATCTCAAGATTAACTGACGCGGAAATCAATGTTTGTCTTTACCCAGAAATTGCTGAAACATCATGCGAATGGCTTAAACGTAATTTTGGAATGGAATACACAACTATTATTCCAATTGGGATAAAAAACACGATAAATTTCATTAATGAAGTTCACTCAAAGTTAGACCTTCCACTAACAAATAAAGAAGAATTAGAAAACAAATCAAAACTTCCTTGGTATTCAAAATCAGTTGATTCCAATTATTTAACCGGCAAGAGGGTTTTTATATTTGGTGATGGAACTCATGCCATTTCGGCAGCAAAAATTGCACAAGAGGAATTAGGTTTTGAAGTGGTTGGTCTAGGAACATATAGTAGAGAAATGGCTAGGCAGGTAAGAGCTACTGCAAAAGATTTAAAGTTAGAAGCAATTATTACTAATAATTATTTAGAAGTTGAAGATGCAATGAAAAAAGCATCCCCCGAATTAGTTTTAGGGACACAAATGGAACGTCATAGTGCGAAAAGACTCGGTATACCATGCGCAGTGATAAGTACTCCAATGCATGTTCAGGATGTGCCTGCTAGATATAGTCCTCAAATGGGCTGGGAGGGTGCCAATGTTATTTTTGATGACTGGGTTCATCCTTTAATGATGGGTTTAGAGGAACATCTAATTGATATGTTTAAACATGACTTTGAATTCGTTGATGGTCATCAAAGTCATTTAGGACATACAACCTCAAAATTTCCAAACCTAAATGATACTGAAAAAGAGGAAGAAATTAAGGATAAAAAGGATATTGTCTGGACAGATTCTGGTCGAACAGAATTAACTAAAGTTCCCTTTTTTGTTAGAGGTAAAGTTAAATCAAATACTGAGAAATATGCTATTTCAAGAGGGATTCCTGAAATTAGTGATGAAACCCTCTATGACGCAAAAGCTTTTTTCAGCTAGTTTCTTACAAATTAAATAATATTTAAGCATGAGTATTTTAACTCATAATTTAATTTATAAACCCAGAATATCTAGTGCATAGCATATCTTTTTCGCTTTATTGTTAATAAATAAAAATTTGTTGAGAAATATATTACAAGAGGCATTTCTCCTGCAAGAATGAAATTATAAGCGTTTTTTTTAATTGTTTAATGACTAGTACTATAAATAGACCTCTTGACGGAGAAGGTAGTGTTCAGGTAAAACAAGACCCTAAATTAAATATCGAGGAAGGAGCATTAGTGATTGCTGTTTATGGTAAAGGCGGAATTGGGAAATCAACAACATCTTCTAACCTTTCTGCAGCATTCTCCAAATTAGGGAAAAAGGTCCTACAAATTGGATGTGATCCAAAACACGATAGTACTTTTACTCTTACCCATAAAATGGTTCCAACTGTTATTGATATTCTTGAAGAAGTAGATTTTCACAGTGAAGAATTAAGACCTACAGATTTTATGTTCGAAGGTTTTAATGGAGTAATGTGTGTGGAAAGCGGGGGGCCCCCTGCAGGGACAGGTTGCGGAGGATATGTAACTGGTCAAACAGTGAAACTATTGAAGGAACACCACCTTCTTGAAGATACTGATGTTGTAATCTTTGATGTTTTAGGAGATGTGGTTTGCGGAGGTTTTGCGGCTCCATTGCAACACGCTAATTACTGTCTAATTGTTACTGCTAATGACTTTGATTCAATATTCGCAATGAATAGAATTGTCTCTGCAATTAAAGCAAAAGCAAAAAACTACAAGGTAAGACTAGGGGGAGTAGTTGCAAACAGATCTAAAGATACTGATCAAATAGACAAGTTTAATGAGAAAACAGGCTTGAAAACCATGGCTCACTTTAAAGATGTAGATGCTATTAGAAGGTCTAGACTGAAAAAGTGTACTATCTTTGAAATGGAACCTTCTGAAGATGTTATTGAAGTCCAAAATGAATATTTATCACTTGCTAAGAATATGCTAGAAAATGTTGAACCACTCGAAGGTAATCCGCTAAAAGATAGAGAGATTTTTGATTTATTAGGATTTGATTAATCTAAGTTAAACCAACTAGTTTCTTTGATAGTTCCCAAGCTTTTTTTGAAGTATCTGGATTAACTATTCTTTGCGAAAGTCTTTGAGAGAAAGCTTTCCTTCGTGATTTTTGACGATTTCCCCAGCTCCAGTGGACCCCTGTTTGATAAAATCTATCACTTGTGGCTATTAGTGCGACTCTCTCACCTGCTAATTTCTCAGTAACATATCCGCCTGTGATGAATTTCTGGAACAGTGGAAAGAGTAATCTAAATAGCCATGGAGTGTCTCTAAAAAGTTTTGTATTAGCTACGCAACCTGGATATAGTGAATTACAGATTAATTCCTCTTGTGGGTATCTTTTAGCAAATTCCTGGACCGTTATCATATTACATAATTTACTATCTTTATAGGCCTTGCCTGGTTTAAATTTCTTACCATTGGCCATACTAATAGGTGCCAAGAATCCTTGCTCAAAACCTCTTAAATCACCTAGATCTGCTGGCGCAGGTATTGGAATCTTACCTCCTAGTTCACTATAATTTGCTGTTACAGTACCTAGAATCGTAATCCTAGGGGTAAATAATGATAGTTTTCCTTTTAAATCAACTTTATTGACTGAGGACAAAAGGCTCTCTTTAAGCAAGTGTATTAACAAGAAATGTCCAAAATGATTTACTGCCATTGATCTTTCAAATCCTTGAGCTGACCTCTCGGGTCTTTTTAGTCGAGGTTTGTAAACAGCAGCATTACATATAACAATTTTTAGAGATTCACCGAACTTGTCCAAAATCTCCTTACTGCCATCACGAACATCATCCAAATCTGACAAATCCATCTCAACAAAACTTACATTTTTCATTTCCCCATTGGTCAAAATCTTATTTAATTCTTGTTCAGCTCTTTTATTGGAACGATTAACAGCAATAACGTTCCAACCATATTTTATTAATGGTTTAACTGTATTCAACCCAACTCCTGAAGTTGTGCCTGTAATGAGTGCAAATCCATTTTTAATATCTGTCACTTTAAGTTGACCTCAATAAATTTTAATATGAGAAGAATAAATTAGTCTTCACATCAACGCCATATTACTCTTAATCTGTCCCTAGAAATTATTTGGTCTTGATCCTTCATAAATCTTTGCTCAGCATTTAATGATAATAAGAGATCAAACTTATTTGATAAATTTCTGTATTTTTCAGTTTCGTAAATATATGATGCATTTATTTCTTTTAATCTAATGATTCTAACCTTAGAATTGTGTCCAATTTTGATTAGGCTTATGCCAGCCATTAAGAAAAAGCAGATTTTTAATCCCAAAGAAAAATTATTAATAAATTTCCTTTGTTCCAATGAATTCCTCAAAGAAAAATTATTAATAGTTAAATTCTTTGTATCTTTAGCAAGGTCTTCCAAGTTAACGATATTCTCTAATTTAAAAAAGAGAAAAGCAATAATACTCTTTTACTTAATTTAATAACACAAAATAATCATTAGCTCAATAAATATTTAAGCTCTACCAAGACTAATTCCTAATCTCAGTGCTAGAACTCCTGCATGTATTACAACTACAAGACAAAGTCCTGCTAAATCAATTGTTTGAGTTGGATCCATAATTTGAAATTTATTTCCTATATTCTCTACCCTAATGAGCAAAAATGAAACACTGTTACAGAATGATGTTACGGAAATATGCAATTGATCAAATTGAAGCGTCAGTAAATAATTTAAGATAAATACTGAGTATTGATATAAATCTTGGCAAAGCGCACGAAAGGATTACTTATCTCCACAATAGAATCATCTGGGGAAGTACAGATGAACTTAGATCAATATTTTTTAGATCAAACCATAAATTGTGATGCAATTGCATTCACTCTTAGGTTCTACATTTGGAATGATTTCTGGCTCTCAATTGGCCATCACCAAAAGCAAATACCAGATCATTGGTTAAATCTAGAGCGAGATCGAAGAATTCAAATTATCAGAAGACCTTCAGGAGGAGGTGCAGTTTTACATTCTGGAGGGATCACTTACGCAATAACATTCAAAAAGCCTTTATATAAAAAAATGAGCTACCAACTAGTAAACAATTGGTTAATTACAACTTTCAACAAATTAGGATTAATCCTAAAACAAGGAAGTGTTAAAAAGTCATTAATAAAAGACAATTGCTTTGGGTCAAACTTTACAACAGATTTAGTTGACCAAAATGGTCACAAAAGGATTGGAAGTGCTCAGTATTGGAAAAAAGGTTCTTTTCTTCAACATGGTGAAATACTTCTTGATCCACCTTCAGAGCTCTGGTTTGAGATTTTTGGAGAAAAGGCTCCACCACAAATAATATTATCCGCTAACAAAAATGAAATAATTAAAGAACTAAAAAGTTCTTTCGTTTCGAGTCATCCTGAATACTTAATAGAGGATTTATTAATTTCTTGTTAAGACTGTTAAAACGAATTGAATACATTCAATTCATTTGAGGTTTATGGAATATCACCCTTTGTCTTCATGATTTCTATTATTTTGGGGAATTCTAATCCTAAAGGATAAAAATTTTTATCTTTAATTTTGTTTATTACTTCCATAGACAAATTTATTCCTAATTTTTGTAAAACAAAGTAACCAATCTGATTCCTATCAATAAGGCCTATAGGAATAAGTGAGGAATTAACTATTAGAAGAATGCCATTACTTGCTTCCTCTAATGCTTCAATTATTTTCCAAAGAGGTTGGTCATAAGCTTGTGTTGGGAATTCAGTAATAGGTCTCTCAAATTTACTTACAGAAGTATTTTTCCACTTTCTAATAGGAATATCTTTTAAATTAGCATCACTCAAAAAACCTCCCCATCTCCCATCTCTCGTAACAAAGTAAAACTTATTAAGTTGATCTTCATTTTGTTTTACTAACTCATTAAAATCGTTTAGATTTATATCGGCCTCTACTCTTCTCAATGGTATAAGCTTTAAAGAACCGATATTAGTATATTTAAGAATCTTCTCAATCTTTAAAAACTGATTATCTGTTCGTGCAGAATTAACTCCAAGAAGACCTAATATTGCAATTAATATTCCAAAAGTAAAACTAATATTAAACGTATAAAAAAGCCCTAGAATTAGAACAATAGAGGATAATATTGTGGTTACCCTATTCAGAAAATATCTTCCCTTCGATTTACTTCCTGATAAATGCCAAATTATACTTTTACATAAAATACCACCATCCATCACACCTATTGGTAAGAGATTAAATAAACCTAGATAGAGTGTTAAATTACTCAATATTGTAATAATATTGATAAAAATTGGATCTGATGACTTAGTAAGAGAAATAATATAAGAAAGGGTTAAGAATGAGAAAAAATATAATAAGGGTCTTACTAAAGAAATTTTTATATTACCTACTGGGTTATGGCAATCCCTCTCTGATTGTTGAATTGCTCCAAGAAAATAAAAAGTAATCTTTTTAATTCTCATCCCTTGCCTAAGACATACATATGTATGAATAATTTGAACAAAGATAATTAAAACTAGAAAGAAAAAAACAGTGCTCATTCCAATGAGCCAAGATTCTTTTAAAGAATATATTTCACTAGACGTTTGATTTACTTGAGTACTTATACTCCACGAAAATAGAAAAAATATTACAACCCAATTTGAGTGAATTCTAAATGGGATACCCCATAAATCTAATACTTTCCAGCTCCTCAAAAAAAACTCCGTTATATTAACTATAAATACATTCTACATATTAAAAAAATACAACCCATAACATGTTGAATTTTCGTCCTTTAATAAAGATATGTGGCATCACAAAAGTTGAGCAAGCGATTCAAATAGCTAATTTAGGTGTTGATGCAATTGGCATAATTTCTGTCAAAGAATCCCCAAGATTTATAAGTTATGAAGAAAAGAATTATATTTTCAAAACAATAGAGGAACTTTATCCAAAAGTAAAAAGAGTTTCAGTATACAAAGATCATCCTCTAGAAATTTTCAATTCATATCCTAATTACAAATTAAATGAAAATGTGATTCAACTGCATGGTAATGAATCTCCAGATTACTGCAAAGAACTAAAGCACTTAATTCCAGAAATAGAGATTTGGAAAGCATTCAGATTAAAAACAGAAAATCAATTAGAAAAGATAAAGGCCTTTGAAAGTTCAGTAGATTCCATATTGTTAGACTCCTTTAATCATGAAGCATATGGTGGTACGGGAAAAAGAATAGAAGGTATTGACTTAAGAAAAATTAAAATTAATACTCCTTGGTGGCTAGCCGGAGGGGTATCTATTGAATGGATAGATTACATAATTAAATATATCAAACCTAATGGTGTTGATATTTCAAGTAGCATTGAAATTGCGCCAGGGGATAAGGATCTAAAAAAAACGGAGTTACTTATTGAGAAAATCAACAGTTTATCAGTCTAGTTTAGATTAATCCAGATTGTTGTTTAATTAATTCAAAAAATTCTTGTTTTAAAATTGGATCATGCCTAAAGTCACCTCTAACAACTGAATTTATCATGCTTGTATTTGGTTCTTTCACACCTCTCCATTTCATACAATAATGTTCTGCCTTTATAATAATTCCTAGACCCTTAGGTTCACATAATTTTTCAATTTCATCAGCCAAAATCATTACAGCCTCTTCCTGAATATGAGGTCTAGAAAATACCCAGTCTGCCACCCGAACAAACTTCGAAATACCTATAACTTTATTCCCAGGTTTTATCCCTATCCAACATTCTCCCAAGATTGGAACAAAATGATGAGAACAGGCTGATCTAACTGAAATTGGACCAAGGGTATAAATTTCATCGAGATTTTTGTCGTTTGGAAAACTAGTTACTTTTGGCTTTTCGTGATATCTACCTTTAAAAACTTCATTTATATACATTTTAGCAACTCTTTCAGCTGTCTCTTGTGTATTGTGATCATTCTCGATATCTATGACTAGTGATTTAAGTAAATCTTTCACCCTTGAGGTGACTTCTTTCTGAAGTATTTCCAACTCCCCTGGATTTATAAAATCAGAAATATTATCGTTAGCATGAAACCTATGTTTTTGTGATTTAATCCTATCTCTAATTATTTCGGATATTAATTTACTGGAAATATTTTCATCCATTTGTTTCTTAATATTGTCACTAGGGATGATAGATGCCATAAATAAATATTTGAAATCTTTTAAAAGTATTTCTTACTTTATATTTTAAAGTGAAATTTTACCAACAAATTATATCACATTTGAATGTTCATTCGGGCGCTTTTAAGAATTAAATTTGTAAATTACCAATCTCAATATTGAATATTAAAGCTTCAAAAAGCTCCCGCTGATGGCATTAATACAAGATCCTCAATTATTTGAGATCTAGGTTGCTCGGCAATATATAGTATGGTTTTTGAGACTTGGCTAGAAGAGAGCATAGCATCTTTGTTAAAATCAGAATTGATAAATTCGGACTCCCAAAGAGGAGTATTTACGGAACCCAGAGTGATTGTGCACGCTCTTATCGAATTTTTCCTTTCTTCTTCTCTCAAGCATCTAGTAAAACTTGCTAAAGCAGCCTTAGAAACGCAATATGCACCCCATTGAGGGAAAGAATTATTAGCGGCATGACTACTAACATTAATTATTAAACCACCTTTTTGTCTCATGTAAGGGACGAGAAAACTACAAATTTGGAAAACACTAGTTAAGTTTACTTGCATAATTGTCTCCCAGTTAATTAATGGCATCCCAACAAGATCACCGTTGTAAGCAAAACCAGCATTATTAATTACCACTGAAGGACAACCAATTTCAGTGATAACTTCCGACAAACAGTCATCTATAGTTTTAGAATCTGAAAGATCACACTTGATAAGGTAAACCTTACTTTTTGTAGTTGATAATTCGCTCTTTATTGTTTCTAAAAGTTTCAAATCTCTTGCAAGTAGAATTAGATCCCACCCAGCATTTGCGAAATCAAATGCTGTTGATCTTCCAATCCCTTTTGTAGCGCCTGTAATAAGTACTAATTTCAATTTATTCAACCTGCTCAGGCATTTCTTTGTAAATCTCCCCAATATTTGCCGCTTCAATAAATTTCCCTAAAACCCTAAACTTAGAATATCTTTGTTCGAGTAACTCATTAGTATCTAAGCTCAACAAATGATCAAGGTTTCTTTCAATAGCTTTCTTTAAAGAGTCTCCAGCTTGGAGAGGCGCCCAATTATTACCTCCTGCCGGTTCAGGAATTACCTCATCAATTATCCCAAGTTTTAAAAGATCTTCACCAGTTATTTTTAAGGCTGATGCAGCTTCAGATGCCTTAGCGGCATCTCTCCAAAGAATAGATGCACAAGCCTCTGGACTCGCAACTGTATAAACACTATGTTCAAACATTAAAAGTCTATCTGCGACTCCGATACCTAACGCCCCTCCAGAGCCTCCCTCGCCAATCACTGTTGCAATAATAGGTACTTTTAAGCCAAACATTTCTCTAAGGTTTCTAGCTATTGCCTCACCTTGTCCTTGCTCCTCCGCAGACAATCCTGCGTATGCTCCAGGTGTGTCAATAAAAGTCAAAATGGGTAGATTGAATCTATTGGCATGTTTCATTAATCTTAACGCCTTCCTATAACCTCCAGGCTTGGCCATGCCAAAATTTCTAATAACATTTTCTTTTGTATCTCTACCTTTCTGATGTCCCAGCAAAAGAACAGGTCGGTCGTTAATAGAACCAATTCCTCCGATTAGAGCCATATCATCTGCGCTATTTCTATCCCCATGTAATTCAATCCAATCATCACAAAACATTTGAACAAAGTCTAAAGTGCTAGGACGTTGTGGATGCCTGGCGACTTGTATTTTCTGAGCTGGGGTAAGAGACTTAAAGATTTCTTCTCTCCTTCGAGTGGCCAAGGTTTCTAGTTGCAAAAGTTGCTGGCTAACATCCACCTCTGAATCCCTAGCTAATTCTCTAATCTGCTCTATTTGTTTTTCAAGCTCTACAAGTGGCTTCTCAAAATCTAAAAGGTATTTTCTAGGCATAATAAATCAAACAGCTAAGGGTTTTTTTTGCTTATCAAGACCAATAGCTGAGAATCCATGCTTTTCAGAGGCTTTTCCAATAAATTCCATTTTCTCAAGTGTAATATTATTTCTCCCCCAACTAAAATTGGTATGACATTTTTCAAATTCTAAAATCATAGCTTCAGCGAAACATGCAAACATTTCTCTTTGAGGATTTTCCATCTCTGCAAGTTCCATCATATTCCACCCAATATCATTATAGAATCTAACGATTCCTCCCTTTAGTATATGGATATCATTACCTTGAAACTTTTCATCTAGATTCTTTGGATACCCTCCATCAATCATTAAGCAAGGTTTCTTTAAATTTTGTACATCAATTTCCATAGTTTTAGGCATACTTGCCACCCAAACAACTATATCTGCTAAGGGTAGCGCCTCGTCCAGGTTCTTAATAGAACCACCATCTAATTCTTTTTGAAGCGCTATCAAGGGTTCTTGTTGCCTTGCAACCATTAGTAACTCTCCTATTCCTGTTTTATTAGTTAACCACCTACAAACAGCACTTCCTATATCACCTGTAGCGCCAACAACTGCTACTGTTGCACTTTTAATATCTATGCCAACTTTTGGGGCATTTAATTCCAATTGTCTACATATAACCCAAGCGGTATGGGTATTTCCAGTGGTGAATTTCTCCCAATCAAGAGAGGTATTTCTGATTTGCTTATGCTGAAGAAGATTAAAGTTTTCAAAAATAATAGAAGTAAATCCCCCCAAAGCCGTAATGTTAATTCCTTTCTTTTGAGCTAATTCCATCGCATTTAAAACCTTTCTTCTGGCAGTTTTAAACCTTGAAAGCATTTCAGGGACAAAACAAGAATCAATATATGACCCTTCTATAGTTATTCCTACTGCACTTTTAACAACAACATTTTCAACTAATTGAGGAGGTGCCATGCACCATACATCCAAATCACCATCAGCAATGTGGTCAAAACCTAGTAAGGAGGCTTTTTTCTTTGCGTCTTCAAAACTAGTCGAGTGACCTATTAGCCCGAACATTGTGAATTTTGTTAAAGTTTAACTTACAGGTAAAAACAATAGCATAGAGCTATTTAACTATAAAGTAAAAAATGTTATTAAATAATATAAGACTCAGGAAATAGCTGCCATAGCCATCCTTGCTATTTCTCTATTATCTAAACCTATCTCTACTAGCGTATCTTGATAAGCAATCATAAATTCTTCCATTAATTCTTCTCTATCCATAGCTAATGCTGAGGCGTCATCTGCAACTTGATCAAGCATTTTTTTAATAAGTGGAAGGTTTTCTTTATTTGCCTTTATTAATTCATCTTTACATGAATCTAAATTTGCTTTGAGCCATTCTTGACCATAGTTCAAATGTAAATACTCATCCTTAACAACACCCTGTGTAATTTTCTTAGCAAAAGGATCAGCAACTCTTATATAAACATGATAAGCAGATATAGCAAAAGCTTCTATAAGTATTGCCTGTATAAGGAGACAAGTAGTTAAATTTCCTTTTTCAAGAGCTACTCCAAAATTCCCATGTAACTTAGAAAAGAATTCCTTAGCAAAAACCATATCGGCTTCAACACCTAAGTTTTTACCACAAGCAGTAAATCCTCTTTTATGTTTTAATTCCATCTTTGCAAGCTTGGTTAATTCTTCTGACTCTTGTGGTATGAGAGTTGCAATCGCAATGTAATTATCATGGGCTTCTTGTTCACCTTCAATTACAATTGCATTAATTCGACTATATGCATCTTTATAAGCCTCGGTAGTGAAATCTGGCAAATTGGACGACAATTGATCATTGCTGTCTAAAGAATTTTGTTTTTTATTTGATTCAAGTGTTTGCATGTCAAGTAAAGCTTTTAATTCATTATGCAATAGTCTACATAATTATAATGAGTATATATATATATCATGAAATAAGTTGAAATTTTGAACCAGTTCGTTAAACGTACAATAATTACGCTAAATACTTAACATGGCCAATCAGATGACATAAGACTCAGTAACATATTATACCAATGATTTATCAGTAATTTCTTTAAATCATGTCCCAATTCTTCGTTTGCTCCTCTGCTATCACCAATTACACCAGAATTGCTAAGTTCTTTCGTAACCCATGCCAGTGGCGCATCTCCTTCAAGACTCCAACCTTTGGGTATTTGTGCATTAATATTCTCACAAGGCCTTTCATCTCCAACAAGTTCAGGTTTCATTTTTAGCATCAAACTAGTCTCAGCTAAGGAAGCATGTAATCCATTCTCTAATTCACTTTCAGGAATTAGATCTGATAACCCATCCACACCACTCCATAAAAAACATGGAAATATAGACAGATCGGGAGCAATATTTTTTAATTCTCTAGAAGCTGTATTTAATAACGATATTTGTCCGCCGTGACCATTTAATAAAATCAATCTATCAAATCCTATTTCTGAGAGCTGGCTACCAACTTCCACGATTAAATTAGTCAGTAAACTTGATGAGAGTGTTATTGTCCCATCAAAACCTATGTGTTCAGGGGAAAAACCAAAATATTGAGTTGGAAATTTTTTCAAGGGAATTTCCTCAGGAATTAGTTTTAAAACCTCATTCACAATTTCATCGACAAAAATACTATCTGTAGCGAGGGGTAATTGAGGGCCGTGCTGTTCAACTGCCCCAAAAGGCCATATGATTGTAGAACCCTTTTTGGAAGCTATGTTTTTAACTTCTGGCCACGATAAGTTTTCATAATCATTAGGTATCGATTTTGAGTTCATTATTTAGATTTGTAGAAAAAAACCTTTAGAATGTTTAAATGTAGTTAACTATTATTTTACCTATGAAGGGAGAAAGTGATAAAGATGGCCAAATGCAACCATCAAATAGCAAAGCTAGTGAGTCAAGAAAACCACTACAAGTTCTTAAATTAAACAAAAAAGAAAATCAAACATTTCCTAGCAAAAAAAATTTAAACGAAATAGATATTGATAAAACTCAAAAAGATAGTAATAATATTTCACAAGAAAATGGCCCAGAATCTTTTGCTGAAGGGATAATCATGGATAAGCCAATAATGAATCATACAGACAGCTTTGAAAACATATTTGATAGTAAGGAAATAGATTCAAGTAAAAAAATAAATAACAATAAGCCTATCTCGATAGAAAGAAAAGTTGATGAATTTGATTTTGATGAAAACGAATTTCTCGCCGCTTTAAATGAAAATGAGCCAATTGGTTTAACTGGTGAAATTATAAAAGGTAAAATAATTGCTATAGAAAGTGATGGCGTTTATATAGATATTGGAGGGAAAGCCCCTGGATTTATGCCAAAAAAAGAGTCTGCTCTAGGAGTAATTATGAATTTCAAAGAGAAATTTCCAATAGGGCTAGAGATGGAGGTTCTAGTAGTTAAAGAACAAAATGCTGATGGAATGGTTACTGTGAGTGCTAGAGCATTAATTTTAAGGAAGAGTTGGGAAAATGTTTCTCAAATTGCAAAAGATGGTGAACTTATTGAAGTATTAATTAATGGCTTTAATAGAGGAGGTTTAACATGTGATGTTGACGGTCTTAGGGGATTCATACCGAGATCTCAATTAGAAGATGGTTCTGATTATCAATCACTTGTAAGCAAAAATATAAAAGTCGCTTTTCTAGAAGTTAATCCAGAAACTAGAAAACTAGTTTTATCTCAAAAAAAAGCTTCCTTAATTTCCAAATTCTCAGAACTAAAGTTAGGTCAATTAATTGAGGGTGAAGTGCTTGCAGTTAAACCATATGGTTTTTTCGTCGATCTAGGGGGTGCAAGTGGTCTTCTTCATCAGTCCTCAATCACCAAAGGTACTTTGAGAAATTTAAGAGAGGTTTTTGTTGAGGGGGAACGAATCAAGGCTTTAATTAATGAAATTGATTTAGAAAAAGGAAGAATAGGATTAGATACATCTTTATTGGAAAATTCCCCAGGAGAATTACTTGTTGATAAAGAAAAAGTACTTCTAGAAGCTGAAGAAAGAGCTCAAAGAACTAAATCACTATTCAATAAAAAAGAACCTTAAATATGTCAATTACATCTACCAATGATTCTGCAAGCAAATTAACTAATACTGATTGGGAATTAGATTTCTATTCAAGACCAATTCTTGAAAAAAATGGAAAAAAAAGGTGGGACCTAATTATCTCATCAACTTCAAATTTCAATCACGAAGAAAATTTCTACTGGAACAAAACTTGTCCTCCAAATGAGGTCAATTCAATTTGGCTAACTAAATCACTAAGCGAAGCGATAGAAAATGCCTCAATAATGGGATATGGGAGACCAGAAAGAGTTAGATTCTGGAGGTCCTCCATGAAATCAATAATAAAAAAATCTTTGGAAAATCTGGGAATTGAACCTCTAATAAGTCGAAGAACTTACTCTCTTTTTGAAAGAATTGAATATTTTGAAAAAGAAGTATATCCAAATGAGGAAGGATATATAAGAGGGGTGCTAGCGCCGTCTTTCTCATCTCAAATTGCTAATGAACCTAAACCTCTTCCTGAAGCAGTAAGAGGGGATTCATTAGCAATCTCTGAATTGTCAATTAGAGAATTAAAAAAGGCAAATACATGGCCTATTGAATTTGGGGATATTTTTCCAATAAGAGAAAATATAAACGATGATTATTTTGTTCCGGGTTTGAGGCTTTTCAGTGAAAACAGAGCAATTGCTCTTGCTGCATGGTTTAGTAGCCTTGAACCAGTTAAATTAGAAATCAACAAAGGCAGACTCATACTGGAAGCACTTGAAAATGACAACTGGTTAGTTTCAGACTTTCCAAATAAAGATGCGGAAGCGTTAAAACAAAAATTTTCTGAATCTAGGAAGTTAGCCAATGGCTACCAATTTATTTCCATCCAAACCGACCCTTATATTGAAGAATTTGCGGGGTTCTGGTTACTCAAAGACATTGATCTTATAAATTAAATTAATGGATTATATTCAAATACCTTTTCAAAAACACTTTATTACCATAGAGGATTTAAAAATAAATTACTACACATCACCTCTTTTAAATAAATTTAAATTTATCCATGCATATTTCACTAAAAATAGCCATGAATTTGATCTTGAATTATTATCAAATGGACTTCAATTAAAAAAAAAACTATAAATTAAATCAGGTTCATAGTAATAAATTGGTCCTAGGATCAAGTCTCGATAAAAAACAAACAATTAATGGAGATGGAATAGTTAGTGATCTAAAAAACCAGAATTTATGGGTCTATACTGCAGATTGCCTTCCAATTTTATTTGCTGATAAACAAACCAGAAATGTAGCTGCAATACATTGCGGGAGATTAGGTTTAGAGAAACAAATAATTAAGAATACTATAAATTTATTTGAACAGAGAGGTTCATTAAGAACAGAATTACTAGTCTCGATAGGTCCTTCAATCTCAAAATTAAATTATGCACTAGATATCAAAACTATAAATAAATTCAAGAAAAGCTCCGCAGATGACGAAAGAAAAGAAACATTAATAATTGAATCAAGCAAAAGAAATCATGATAATAACAACAACCTAATAGATAAAACCTTATTCCTCTTAGATATAAAAGGATATGCATTAAAACAACTTTGCAATGAGGGGATCCCTAGTGAGAATATTGAAATCTCTGAAAAATGCACGTATGACTTACCAAATGAATTTCACTCATGGAGAAGGACAAAAACAAAAAAACGGCAATGGAGTTTCATTTGTTCATAAAATTTAATTGCGATTGCATGTGTTTTCGGCTAGATCATTAGCTAAAAGTATCTGCGTCATTTCATTTTTGTTATCTACTCTAAAGATTTGTGCAGACAAAAAAGTGTCATCTGAAGCAAAAGGCTTTATCTTAATTTTTGTTCCTTTAGGAAAATCCTTTTTAAGCATTTCTAAAGCTGTTTTTTCTTGTAGACTTTTAACCTTAATGCAAGGTAAAGAAACTATTAGTTTTCTATTTTGATCTCCAATTATTATGTTTTGAGTAGTATTAATTTGTAAGATTTCTGCAGAGAAAACATTTAAAGGGAAGAAAAACAAAATAATCAAGACTAGAGAAAATAAAATCTTTTTCAAGTCAAATTTTGGAAAATAATGATTTACTTATATCACATAGATATATGAGTATGTATGAATCTACTTCAAGAGATGTTTTTATTAATGTAACCAACCATTTGAGCATTACTCTTCCCAGGAGGAACCATTGGATAACAATTTTCACCTCTTCTCACACGAACATTAATAAGAGCAGGTCCTTTAAATTTCAACGCTTTTTGGAAGTTATCATTGAATTCATTCCGATTCGAAATTAAAAACCCTTTTATACCAAAAGCCTCTGAAAGTCTTATGAAATCTGGTTCTCCATTGCTCATATCAGACGCAGAATACCTCTCATTATAAAAACTCTCTTGCCATTGCCTTACCATTCCTTGCCAACGATTATTGACAATGACTATTTTGAGATTTAATCCATATTGTGAGACAGTCCCTAATTCTTGGATATTCATAAGAATACTTGCATCCCCAGCTACACAAATTACCTCATCAGAGGGATTTGAGGCCTCAACGCCAATAGCAGCAGGAAGTCCAAAACCCATTGTTCCAAGTCCTGCGCTACTAACCCATTTTCTTGGTCCATTTCTTAAATATTGAGCTGCCCACATCTGGTGCTGTCCCACATCTGTAGTAATAAATGCATTAGGTGAAAATTCTCTTATTTTTAAAAGAACTTCCTGGGGATATATTTCACCTTCTTCAGGAGGGATAAATAAAGGATGTACACTTTTCCAGAAATTAATTTTTTCTATCCATTTCTTCGTATTGATTTGATTATTTTCTTCAGAAAATTTAGAATTTATCTTTTTCAATGCTGATAATACATCTGAAACGATTGCAACATTGGCTCGTCTATTTTTGTTGACCTCCGCAGGATCAATATCTATATGAATAACTTTTGCATTTGGGGCGAAAGTATCTAATTTCCCTGTAACTCGATCATCAAATCTTGCTCCAACTGCTATCAATAAATCACACTCGGTAACGGCAAAATTTGCATATGCCGTGCCATGCATACCTAGCATTCCTAAAGATAAGTTATTTCTTTCATCAAAAATACCTTTACCCATTAAAGTAGTGGTAACTGGTATTTGATAATTTTTAGATAATATTTTTAGCTGATCATGAGCATTAGATGCTACTGCTCCTCCGCCTACATAGAGCAATGGTTGCTTGGATTGATGAATCAAATCAATTGCCCTATCAATATCATTATCGTCTAATTCTTTATTAACTTTAAATCCTTTTGGTACGATCTCACCAGGCAAAACACGCCTGTAATTAAAAAATTCTTGTCCAACGTCTTTGGGAATATCAATTAGTACAGGACCAGGTCGGCCAGATGAAGCAATAAAAAAAGCCTCAGAAACAACTTTCGCAATATCAGCAGGATCTCTTATGACCCAAGAATGTTTAACTATTGGCAACGTGATACCGAAAATATCAGTTTCTTGAAATGCATCTGTTCCTATAGCTGGACGGGGTACCTGGCCAGTAACCACGACTAAAGGAACAGAATCCATTTGAGCAGTAGCTATTCCTGTAACTAAATTGGTTGCTCCTGGACCAGAAGTGCCAAAACAAACGCCTACTTTACCTGATGCTCTAGCATAACCATCCGCAGCATGAGAGCCCCCTTGTTCATGCCTAACCATATAGTGTTTTAACCAGCCATCTTTCTCAGCTTTATGTACAGCATCATATATTGGGAGAATTGCTCCTCCTGGATATCCAAAAATAACTTTTACTCCATGTACTTTAAGAGAGTCCATAAGTGCTTCAGCACCTGTAATCCATTTTGGAGATTCAGGGCATGAATCTTCCGCATGTACAGTTGAAGAGGTTAAAGTCACAAAAGTACCAAATACATAATATAAATAGTAGACTCAATTGTGAAATTTGGCCTTATATATAAACCTAATGTCAGAAATTTAATTGCTTTTAGTATGAAGAAATTTTTTTATAATATCCCCAATTTATGCAATGGACCTGCACCTAGAATTATTTCAATAAAAAGAATTAGAAAAACAATCATCGCCACTCTTCCATTCCACACTTCAGAGCTATTATTCCATCCCCATTGCCACTTCTCCTGAGGGTATAATTTAATTTTTGATGGAAGCTTAGAGGCTTGATCTAAGTCAATGCTAGGTGATTCGAGAGTAGACATTACTAAATCACTTAATCCATCAATAAAAGTAGGGTTCATATTTAATGCTTTAACTCTTCTGAAATTCTCAACTCCTGCTTTCTCAGCAATTTCTTTATACTCAATATCAATTTCTTGTAATGTTTCTATATGTTCTCCAACGAAGCTTATTGGAACTACAACCAAATCATTAGTTTTTTTATTCCCCAGTTCTTCTAATACATCTTCCGTATATGGTTTAAGCCATTCTTCAGGACCAACTCTACTCTGATAAGAAAGTGTATAGGGATTACAAAAACCTAAATTCTTCTCAAGTTCATCAATAATCAATAGTGAACAATCTTCGATTTGAGACTTGTAAGGGTCACCGGCTTCCTCTACGTAACTTTTTGGAACACCATGTGCTGTAAAACAAACGTGTGCATCTTTTGGCGAGGCGCATAACAGTATTTGTTCAGAAATTAGCTCAACCATTGCTTTTATATACCCAGAGTGACTAAACCAACTACGAATACACCTCATAGGAATCTTCTTGAATTCAGTATCTTTATCTCGTAACTTCTTAAGCTCCCTAAAACTTGATCCACTAGTACTTATTGAGAAATGAGGATATAAAGGCAAAACAACAACTTGATCAATTCCATCGGCTTTAATATCTGCAATTGCAGACTCAGTGAAAGGATGCCAATACCTCATCGCAATATAAGTTGTAGCGTTTAGTCCATTGTGACGTAATTTGCTCTGTAATTCTCTTGCTTGCTGTTCTGTTATTCTTCTAATTGGAGAACCTCCGCCGATAGAAAGATATGCTTCCTGAGATTTTGTACTTCTTAATGTGCTAATAAGCCATGCCAAGGGCTTTTGGAAAGCAGGTATAGGCAATCTTATAATTTCAGGATCAGAAAAAAGGTTATATAGAAAAGGTCCTACATCTTTAATACGTTCAGGGCCTCCTAGGTTTAATAACAGGACACCAATTTTTTCCATTTATGTTTTATGGAGATTGAAAAAAGACATTTAAAACGTCATTATAAAAACAATTATATAAGTAAATGAACATAATTCATGAAATTAATACCATAAATCAGAAGTTTGCAAATCAAGGTTGCAAACTAAAAATAGAAAAGCGTGGAGAAAAACTAAATATAAGAGGATCTTTGCCTTCCAAAGAGAATGAGAATATTAAAAAAGTACAACGGATATCATTAGGTTTAACTGCAGATAAATTGGGCTTAGAAGAAGCTCAAAAGAAATTACAACTTATCAACTTGCAGATTGAATTAAATCAATTTAATTGGAAGAATTGGATATCAACTAATAAATCAGAAGAGAAAAAAATCGATACAGACCTCATAACAAAATTAAATCAATTTGAGGAATTTTTTTTTAATGAACAAAAAAATGACTTTCTTTCAAGTACCAGAAGAACGACTTGGAATAATTCATACAAGCCATACATTAAAAGATTAATTTCTATTCATAAAGATAGTCAGAACGATGATTTAAATGAAATCTTCATTAATACACTTAGAACATATTCAGAAGGAAGTAGAAGCAGAAAGCAATGTGGAACCTCATTGAGTGTATTTGCAAATTTTCTCGATTATCCACTTCCTAAAGATTGGAAGTCCTTATCAAGAGGGTATGGATTAAAAAAAGCCAGTTTCAGAGAATTACCAAGCGATGATTTAATAGAAAAACTTTGGGCAAAGATCCCAAACCAATCTTGGAAATATGTCTTTGGCCTTATGGCAACTTATGGATTAAGGAATCATGAAGTATTTTTTTCCGATTTATCCTCTCTTAACACTAATAAAGATAAAATCATAAGGGTTTTGCCAACTACCAAAACTGGTGAACATCAAGTGTGGCCTTTCCATCCCAAATGGGTGGAATATTTTAATCTTGGCAATTTAGGTAGTGATTCCACACTTCTGCCAAAGATAAACAAAGATCTTAAGTATACAACCTTGCAAAATGTGGGAAAAACAATAACGGATCAATTCAAAAGATATAACTTAAACATAAAGCCATATGATCTAAGACATGCATGGGCCGTAAGAACAATTTTATATGATCTTCCAGACTCTGTCGCAGCAAGAATGATGGGCCACTCTGTTAGCGTTCATACGCAAACTTATCATCATTGGATTACCAAAAGAGATCAACAAAAAGCTGTAAATAATGCTTTATTAAAATTTAAAAAGATGGATTCTCCATAGGGTTATAGAATTAATCCTAATTTAAATTTAAAAATGAAAAAAGAAAATATTGATAAGAATCCCTCCTCCTCCGTACCTAATATTAATAATCTTGATGAAAAAGCTAACAATATTGGTATTGGAGGTAAATACTCCCCCGAAAAAAACGAGCAATTATATAAAGAGCGAATGCAAGAGAGAAAAAATATCCAAAAAGAAAGGCTAAAAATAAGGAAGTCAAAGAAGGGTTTAATAGTAGTTTTCACAGGGAAAGGCAAAGGGAAAACTACAGCAGCATTAGGTATGGCCTTAAGAACGATTGGACATGGCTACAAAGTGGCAATAATTCAATTTATAAAAGGTGGTTGGAAAACTGGAGAGGAAAAGGCATTAAAGACTTTTTCTAAAGATATCGCTTGGCATTCATTAGGGGAAGGTTTCACATGGGAAACTCAAAATCGGATAAGAGATGAAGAATTAGTAAAGAATGCATGGGAAATATCCAAAAAATATATTAATGACGAATCTTATAAACTAGTTATCTTAGATGAGATAAACATTGCGATCAAACTAGGATACCTGAATGCAAAAGAAATAGTAGAATTTTTTGATGATTTAGGAAATAGAGACAATCATATCGTCTTAACAGGTAGAAGTGCTCCAGAATTAATTCAAAGTAAAGCCGATTTGGTCACAAATATGGATTTAGTAAAGCATCCCTTCAAAGATCAAGGGATAAAAGCTCAAAAGTGTATTGAATTTTAGTTTTAATATTATTGCAACCGATAAAGAAATTTCTACAGAATTGTTTAAAGTCAAAAGCAATATTAATTTAAATTAGGCAATCTGCATATTACTTGCTACTGTCTTAAAGGTACGGTTATAGAATGACTTACAAAAGAATCTTATTAAAACTTAGTGGCGAAGCTCTAATGGGTCAAAAACCTTACGGAATTGATCCAGCAATAGTCCAGTCGATAGCTGAAGATGTTTCAAAAGTTGTCTCAAATAAAGTTGAGTTGGCAATCGTAGTTGGAGGTGGAAATATCTTTAGAGGCCTAAAAGGTTCTGCTGATGGTATGGATAGAGCCACTGCGGATTATGTTGGCATGTTAGCAACTGTTATGAACGCTATTTCACTGCAAGATGGACTTGAGAGGGCTGGTGTAGAGACGCGAGTACAAACAGCGATTGAAATGCAAGAGATTGCTGAGCCTTACATCAGACGAAGAGCTATTAGGCATTTAGAAAAAGGAAGAGTTGTTGTTTTTGGTGGTGGATGTGGAAACCCTTTCTTCACTACTGACACCACAGCCGCCCTGAGAGCCGCAGAAATAAATGCCGAGGCAGTAATGAAAGCGACAAAAGTTGATGGGGTATATGACAAGGATCCCAACCAATATGATGAGGCAAAAAAATATAATCGGCTTAGCTACCAACAGGTTCTAAGCGAAGAAATCGCAGTTATGGATAGTACAGCGATAGCTCTTTGCAAAGATAACAATATTCCAATTTTAGTCTTCGATATTTTTAAAAAAGGAAACATTTCAAGGGCAGCGGCCGGGGAGTCAATAGGATCACTAATAAGCTAAACATTACTAACGGAACTATGAACGAACAAGACATTAAGTCTAATATGAACAAAAGTATTGAGGCTACTCAAAGAAACTTCAATACTATTCGTACTGGGAGGGCAAATGCATCTCTATTAGATCGAATAAACGTTGATTATTATGGTACAGAAACACCAATAAAATCTCTTGCCACAATATCAACCATAGATTCGCAGACTATCTCAATACAACCTTTTGATATTTCATGTTTACAAGCAATCGAAAAAGCAATTTCTATGAGCGATATAGGAATTACTCCTAATAATGATGGAAAAATTATCCGCATAAACGTCCCTCCCTTAACAGAAGAACGACGAAAAGACTTTTGTAAACTAGCATCTAAATACGCAGAGGAGGGAAAAGTTGCGTTGAGAAATATAAGAAGAGATGCTATAGATAAAGTAAAAAAGGATGAAAAAGAAGGCTTGATGTCGCTTGACGAATCAAGAGACAAGCAACAGATAATACAGAAAATTACTGATCAATTTATAGCTAGAATTGAAAGTAAACTATCAGAAAAAGAGAAAGAAATCCTAAAAGTTTGAAATTCTTTGACATAGTAATAATTGGTGGAGGATTGTCCGGATCATCAACTGCTCTTAATTTATCAAAAAAAGGTTATTCAGTTTTAATCATAGAAAAGGAGGCAAAACGAGATTTTGTATGTTGTGCAGGCGGCATGGCAGCATCAACTGCAAATTTAATTTCTACTGATATCAATTCAGTTATTGAATCTCAAGTTGAAAGTGTTCATTTTACCTGGAAATCAACTGATAAAGTAATTGCTGACATTCCTGGCAAGTCGCCATTTTGGATAGTTAGAAGAGAAGAACTTGATAATTTACTACTACAAGAAGCCTCAAAATACGGTGCATCTATTATTAGGCCCTCGGAAGTTCAATCCGTAACAAAAATTGGTGAGAAATGGCACTGTAAATTGTCGAATGAAACTTTTATCAAAACAAAGTTTTTAGTTATTGCTGATGGCTCAGAATCTAAGTGGTGTTCATACTTAAACCTTGGTCCTAAAAAACCAAAATATGCAAGAACCTCAGCTATAAGATTAGAAGGATTAGGTAATATATCAAAAAATTCTGTTAGGTTTGATTTTGGATCTATCAAATATGGATTTGCGTGGGCTTTTCCGTTAAAAAACTCATTAAATATTGGACTTGGGACTTTTATTGGTAATAATGAATTTTATAACTACGAACTTATAGAAGAAATTTTAAAAGGTTTTGGATTTAGAAACATAAATATTAAGGCAAAACAAAAAAAACTCAGAATCTGGAATGGTATCCATAATCTAAACGCTGATGGTGTTCTGGTTGTTGGAGATGCTGCTTCTCTTTGTGATCCTTTTTTAGCGGAGGGGATCAGACCAGCTTTGATAAGTAGTTTCTACGCATCAAACATTATAGATGAATGTCTCATATCTAATACATATAACCTAGATGAGTATTCAAGAGTAATGAAGATAAATTGGGGTTTATCTATGGCATGGGGGAAAAGGATTGCAGAAGTTTTTTACAGATTTCCTAAAACAGGATATAACATAGGAATAAAAAGAAAAACAGCTCCAAAAAGGATTGCCCAAATCTTATCCGGTGAAATGAATTACTCAGATATTGCAAATAGAGTTATAAAAAGACTTATTTTTAGAAATCATAAATAAGATATATTCCGACTTCATAAGGCAATCAAATTCTCGCTATTAATTTCAGACAATCTATTCAATAGTAATAACTCTAATTCTTCTATTGCTTTACTAAATCCAGTTATCCCCTCACTTAGTTTTTCACTAGCCATATTATCCTCCAACATATTTACTCTAAAATCTCTCTCATCAAATTTGTAGTCTGGAGAATTACTAATTAAATTATCCTGATCCAATTTTCTTGGTAATTCAGCGTATTCACTGTCAAGCTCTTCAAGAAATTTGGGGGCAATAGTCAGTAAATCACATCCAGCCAATTCCTTTATCTCATTGATGTTTCTGAAACTTGCTCCCATTACTTCAGTTGTATATCCTTTTTCTTTAAAATAATTGAAAATCTTTGTTACTGAGATTACACCTGGATCTTCATGAGGAATAAAATGCTGTTTACCAGTTTTTGATTTATGCCAATCTAAAATACGACCCACAAAAGGAGAGATTAAAGTTACACTTGCATCTGCACATGCAACAGCCTGACAGAAATTAAATAACAGAGTTAAATTACACCTAATCCCCTCTTTTTCTAGAATCTCAGCCGCTTTGATTCCTTCCCAAGTCGAAGCTATTTTTATCAGTATTCTCTGCTTGTTAATTCCGTAGTTCTCATAGAGATTTATTAATTTCTTAGCTTTATTTACTGTTGCTTCAATATCAAAACTTAATCTTGCATCAACCTCTGTTGAGACTCTTCCTGAGATAATACCAAGAATTTCTCTTCCAAAAAGAACTGAAACTTGGTCAATAGCCTCTCTAACTATTAGGTCTTTTGAAGACCCTATAGGTATTATTTTAATTGCATTTTCTAACGCCTGATCTATGAATTGAATATAAGCTGGATTTTTTGCTGCAGCTAATATAAGAGAGGGATTGGTAGTAGCATCTCTTGGTAGGAATTTCTTTATAGCATCTAAATCGCCAGTGTCAGCAACAACAACAGTCATTGAGGACAATTGTTCTAAAATAGATTTCATTTTTGATTTATTAATATATTTTTAAACTAGCTCTTAATTCAATTTAATTCATCCAATAATTAGCTTTTTAACTAAAAAAATGCCTATTTTCAGTGTTTTTTAACAATGATTTTAGTTTCTACCTCAGAAGGCTCGATCCCTTCAAGGACAATGAGGCTTTCAAGGATTTCTTTCGCTACTGGTACAGCCACTGTTGATCCATATGCATGAGGTTTATTAGGTTCATCAATTACAACAAGCACAAGATATTGTGGGTCATCTATTGGTATTGTGGCGACGAAACTAACCGTCTTATTATTAGTATATTCACCGTTAATTGCCTTTTGAGATGTCCCTGTCTTACCACCAATTCTATAACCATCTATAATTGCACCAATTCCAGTACCCTCATTAACTACACTCTCCATCCATTCGAGTACTGTCTCAGATACGCTAGATGAGAAAAATCTTTCTTTCTCAAAATTCTTAATTTCATCCTGAAAATTGAAGGTAACATGAGGAATGACTTCATACCCTCCGTTGGCTAATGCAGCATGCAATTGGGCTAATTTGAGAGGAGAAATGGAAAATCCTTGTCCAAAAGAGGCGACTGCCTGTTCAATTGGTTGATTAAGGAATACTTCTTTAGGCTTCAAATATCCAGGTGTAGACTCGAACAAGTCAGTCTTTATTGTCTCATCTATTCCGAGTTTTTTAAGCCATTCCCAATAAGTAGATGAGGCCATTCCATTCATAATTTTAACCATACCAACATTGCTTGAAAACTGAAGTACTTCTGGATAATTAATAAGGCCATTTCCTTGTTCATCCCAATTAGCGATAGTCCATCCACCTATATTAATTTTTCCTATATCTTCTACTAATCCATCTTTGTGAATTATTTTTTCTTCCAGAGCCAATGCTAGATTAATTGGCTTAAAAGTTGAGCCTGGCTCAAATAAATCTAAGGCATACCATCCCTTATAGCTACTTTGATCATATTCCCAAAATTTATTAGGATCATATGATGGTACAGATACTAAAGATAATATTTCACCGTTATTTACATTCATCACTATCGCAAATCCTTTTTTTGCATCCCATTCTTTAACTTGCTCTGATAATACCTCGAATGCTATTTTTTGAAGCCTAGAATCTAAAGTTAGGACTATATTTTGATCATCATTAATAAAATCATTAGGGGACGAAACATCCGGGAGTGGGGTGCCATCCCCACCCTCGTTGAATAACAAACTTTCTCTAACGACTCTGATCTCATTATCCAAATGCAGTTCCAGTCCGGAAGATCCAATATTCTCATCATTAACGAACCCAACAATATTTGAAAATATATTTGCTTGAGGATAAATTCTTTGTGAATACTCCTCCAAATCTAGGCCACTAATATAGAGCTCTCTTATTTCTTCTGCCTCCTTCTCTGTTAAAGCATCAAACAATTTAACTCCTGTAGTATTATCGATGAATCTGGACAATATAACTTCTTCTTTTATATCTAGAATTCCTGCCAATTTAGTGGCTATTTCTTCAATGCTTCGTCTCTTATCAAAGGGATCACCAGGGAAATTAAAATATTGAGGGTGTGCCCATAATTTATAGAGTGTTTTGTCATAAGCAATTAATTTATTATTCCTATCAACAATTGATCTTCTTTCTTTTAATTCATTCGTTCTTTGAATTTGAATTGCTCTAGCCTGGGCTTGCAGTACTGCGGAATTGATGACCTGCAAATTTAGTATTCTCCCTAGGAGTCCCAAAATTAAAACTAAAGAAAAAATATAAACTGCCTTTAACTTCCTTTGATCAAGTGGTCTTAAATTGACTAGCCTTTTATTTAACTTTCGCAATTTTTTAATAACCTCTCTGATAAAAACCCTCTTTTAAACCTTCATGAAATTGTTTCATTAGATTTGAAAGAAAACTGCTTCCACTTCTCATAGGAGGATGGGAGAGATAAATTAAATCTTTAGTGTTAGCATTTCGGATATAATCTAGTGATCCTATCTCATCTAGAAAGTATTCCTCAGCCTTGGAATGATAATCAAGAAGATTATCATTTACATTTCGTATAAGGGTAATAGCAGAATAATAATTAGTCCATTTTCTTTGGCTATCAAATGACAAGAAAGAAAAAATTATTATAAAAGTGATTATAGATATATTTAAATAATTCAGAAATTGATGGGCAAGTTTATTTTCAGAAACTGAAGATATTTTTTCTGATTGATCATCGTAATTATTATGAGGTAATTTTTTTTCTTCTATTAAATAATCATTCTCATAGCTATATGAATTCATTTTTCACTTAATTCAATAAAACCATCTATATATGCCAAGAAAACACCTTTTAAATTTAATTGCAAGAAAAAAAGTTTTTATAACTTAGGTTCTTAATAAAAATAAATTAAGAAAAGTAAGCCCATTCCATAAAGAATGCATAATTATTGATGATGTTAATCGTCCAGAAATCAACCTGGTAGTTGCAAGACCAATGCCTAGGATAAATAAAGCGGGGAGCTCTCCTATGCTTAGATGTGCGATAGCAAAGACTAAAGATGAAGTAAGAACTCCCACAATAATTCCAAAGTCTCTTGATAAAATCGGCAATAAAACCCCTCTGAATACAATCTCTTCAAAAAATGGCGCCAAAATTGTTGTAGTTATAAACAAAAGAATAAATGCAAAATAATTATTATTGTTTAACACTATCTCAAGCAGAGGATTGCTTCCTCCTTCATTCTGTACTAGTGAGTCCATTAAAAGAGAAGTTAACAATACAAATGGGATTATCATTAGAAAGCCTTTGAATCCATCCGCAAATGATCCGGTCAAGGGTTTGTAATTAAATTGAAGATAATCTTCTTTAAAAGTGAATGTTTTATATTGAGATTTTATTTGGTAAAAAATTATAATTAGCGGAGGCAAAGCCATAAAAAGGTATCCAGCAAATATCCTGAGAGATTGTGCGATCTCAAAGGATAAATCTTTGGTTAGTAGATCTACCAGTGTCATTGAAAAGACAGGAGAGATGACCTCCCCAAGGACAACGAATCCTCCGGAAATTAGTAGTACCATATCTATTGCATTGAGTTCTAAAGCATCGAATGGCTTCCAATTAATAGTTCTTGATTTTATGGCCTTAAATATATATTTCAAGACTAAAGTCGTTCCCATGATTATCGTTATCAGAGGAATCAATTTAATAGTGATTATTCTCATGAACATATTTCTAGAGAATTGATTTGTAATCACATCAGAATCATCGAAATTAAATTTATTAGCTATTAAATGATAAATATATTTATCATTCTGGAAATTATGAAAAAATTCCTTTGACAACTTAAGTGAACTTTCCAATTTTTGTTTTTTAATAGTTTCTAACAAGTCCATATATTTATCATCATTTAATTCTATATTTTCAAAATAATTATTTTCATCCTTTATGAGGGCCATAATAACCTTATTTCTATCATTTGCCTCAGCAAGAGATGATTCTTCTAGAAATTCTTGCATATCTAAGTCTGTATTATCCTGACTAAAAAATTGAGTTAAATTATCAGGTACTACTTTTTGTGCTAAGTAGGATATTTCTTTTTCCCTTTGTACTAAATCATATGTGACTGAAGGGCGATCAAGACTCTCTTTGAGGCCTTGTTGCCAAACAAAGAAAGTGATAATTAGAGAAAGAATGGCTAATGCCAACTTAGACTTAGAAATATTTTTGTTCATATTTTCAATAATAATTTATAAAATCTGTTTTTATATAGTTTTTGGAATTTTATATAGCTATTTCTAAACATCGCATGAGATGATTTAAAAAGCTATAAACAAATTAATGGTTATTCGTTTAGTTTTAGTACGTCATGGTTTAAGCAGTTATAACAAAATTGGTTTAATTCAAGGAAGAACAAATGATTCTTATTTAACAGAAGAAGGTTATCAGCAAGCTCTTTTAGCAGGCAATGCTCTAAAGAAAGTAAAGTTTGACAAAATATTTTCTTCTCCACTTAAAAGAGCTTCAGAAACTGCCGTTACTATAGAAAATTGTTTTGAACAACAGACAGATATAAAGCTTGATGAAAACTTACTGGAAGTTAATTTAGAAAACTGGTCTGGATATAGTTTTGATGAGATAAAGCAACAATTTCCAGATCAATACAAAACCTGGAAGGCCAATCCAGAAGATTTATCATTAGAAGATAAAAACAATCATTTATATTATCCAATTAAAGAACTTTTCAATCAAGCAGATAGATTTATAGAAAATATAATCAATCAAAATACAGATAGTGAAAATAAAAACATCTTAGTAGTTGCCCACAATGCAATTTTAAGATGTTTAATACTCACTCTAATAAATAAACCTCAAAAAGGATTTAGAAAAATAAAATTAGATAATGCGTCAATATCGATCCTCAATTTGTCACTATCTAAAAAAGGGGAAAGAAAAATTCAAGTTGAGTGCCTTAATCAAACGGCACATTTAAACAAAAATTTTCCAGATCAAATTGGAGATTCAAGAATATTCTTAGTAAGACACGGAGAGACCAATTGGAATAAGGAAGGGAGATTTCAAGGGCAAATTGACATCCCACTTAACGATAATGGAAGAAAACAGGCCCAAAAAGCATCAGTATTTCTTGAGAATGTTAACTTCACAAAGGCATACGCAAGTGACATGAGTAGACCTTTCGAAACAGCAAAAATTATTCTTGGAAATGCTCACAGTATAGAGATCAATAAGATTGATAAATTAAGAGAAATTAGTCACGGACTATGGGAAGGAAAATTAGAAACAGAGATAAAGGAGAAATGGTCTGAATTATTAGACTCTTGGCACCAGATTCCATCAGAAGTACAAATGCCTGAGGGAGAAACTATTAATCAAGTCTCAGAAAGATCAATAACTGCATGGAATAATATTTGCGAATCTCAAGATAAAGATGATATCACCCTATTAGTTGCTCATGATGCAGTAAACAAAACTTTACTGTGCAATATTCTAGGGCTTAGTTGTGCAGATATATGGATGATAAAGCAGGGTAATGGAGGGATTTCCGTCATCGATATTTTTAGAGACAGTTCTAAAAATAGCGTTATTAGTGCACTTAATATCACCACACACCTTGGTAGCATTTTTGATTCAACTGCATCTGGGGCATTGTAATTAAACTAATATGGATTTTTGCAATGATTTAATTCGATATATAAACAATTGATCATTTGAAATAGCTTGGAATAGAAAAGAAACCAAAACCTTCAAAAGGCCAAAATCTAAAATAAGCCTTGCCAATAATTTCGTCTTTATGTAAAAAATAGCCTCCAGGCCAGAACCTGCCATCCCAACTATTTGATCTATTATCTCCAAGTACTAAGAAATGATCCTGAGGTACTATTAGAGCATCAAATTGTCCACAATTTACAAACAAATCCTCCTTACAAAAGCTTGTAACATATGGCTCATTTAGTTTCGTATTATTGATAAATACCTCACCCAAGTTATTTACACTTACTAATTCGCCAGGTAAAGCTACGATCCTTTTTATATAAGCATCACAAGCTTTATCACTAAGACCTGGAATAATAGACATTGGAGGAAATCCCATCAAAAAACAACTAAATTTAGAAGGTAATTCTTCATTTCTATACGAGATTAATTGCTCGTCAAAAGAATAAGGGGAATTAAAAACGACTATTTCCCCTCTTTGCAGATCTCTTTGTTTTAAACTAAATTTTTCTATTATTAACCTGTCGTCAATTTGTAGTTCAGGCAACATGGAACCAGAGGGGATGTATCTCGGTTCAGCAATAAATGTTCTGCATGATGAAATAAACAAAGCAACTATTATTAGAGGGGTCCATTCTTTTATGATTTCACTAACTGATGTTTTCATGGAAAAATTAATTAAATATTTAGTTATTTATATTTAATTTATATTCATCTTCATTAAATCCAAGGAGGATTTTACTTTTGTCTAAAATTAAAAAAGGTCTTTTTATTAATTTGCCATCATTTATAAGAAGCTCAACCAATTCTTCATCTGGTATAGAATTTAGCGCATTCAAGTTTAATTCTCTGTAACTCTTTCCTCTTGTATTGAAAATCTTTTTTTTATTTTGGTCTAGATCTTTTAATGCAATCTTTATTAAATCTTTGGAGGGGGGATTTTCTACGATATCAATAATTTCGAATTCAAAGCCGCCTTCATTAAGCCAATTGATAGCTTTTCTGCATGTAGAGCATTTGGGGTAAATATAAATTATTATTTTTTTCAAATTAAGTCGTAGTTTTTGTTTTTTTAAGTACTTTAAAACTTTTTTTTCTTTTTGGAGTGCATTTCTTTATTAGTTCATCAACAACATCATAGTCACGCCAACCATCAATTTGGACAGTCCTGCCCTCAAGACCTTTACTTGTTCTAAAAAACTCGGCCACATCTTCAAGTTGATTAGGTGCAATTTGATTTATGCTAAAAATACTTTTCTGACGCGGATTGGCTAAGGGAACACATAATAACTTCCCATCATATGCACCGCAATCATACATATCTAAAACTCCTATAGGCCTAGCTTTAATTAAGCATCCAGCAAAAGTCGGCTCATCCATAATTATCATCGCATCCAGAGGAGCTCCGTCCTCGGCATGTGTATTAGGAATAAATCCATAATCAAATGGATATCTAACAGATGAATGCAGAACTCTGTCCAAAGCCATTATTCCTGCTTCAGCATGGTATTCATACTTATTTCTACTGCCTGCAGGGATCTCAACAACTAAATTAACTATCCCTTTCATTGGTGATGGCGTGATTGATGTTAAATCCATCTTATTTAGATAGTGCTGTACTATTTATTGTATTATCTCGTGGGGATGGTCTATCAAGATATATTCCAGATATTGGTATCAAAAAAGTCATAATTGCCAGAATAATTCCCAAAACATTAATTGAAGACTCTTTTATACTTAAAGGATCTTCATCATCTCTCTCAAGACTTACTGTTTTAGCGGCAATAGAAGATTCGTTTCTAGAATTTGTTTTCAATGAATTTTCTGGATTCTTATCCATCAAAGTGGTTTTTATAAAAATAAATTTTCAACCTAACCTTTTAACTCTACAATCAAGGGGAAAATAAATCAAAAAATTTCAAGAATTGGCAAGAAATTATTTTTTTTCAAGCAATATTCTAATATTTCTTAACTCTTCCAATATCTGCATTAATACATTTTGCGTGGCCGATGAGGGAGAGTTAAGAACCTCTACCGTCACTTCTTTGATCCTAAGAATATCCTTAGCAAATCTAGCAATTTCATTAGGATGAAAACGTAAAGGATCTTTCTGATCACTTCTAAATTCAGGGTTTAGTTTTCTAGGATTAAAACTAGGATTAAGATTTCTTAAGTCTGTATTTGTATATCTATAAACCGAAGCTCTTGATCTATTTAGAAATCTCTGTACCTCATCAATCCCTAGCAATTCTTCTGAATTTGAAATATTTGCTTCAGTATTTTCCATAATCTTATTAGAAGTTTGTCGTTGATAGTGATGAATTTTTTTAAAATTAAAAAATTTTTTAATTTTAAAAAAATTAGCAAATAGTTGGGTACAAAACTACCTGCCTTTAGGGACTCAAGACACTAAAATATTTTATTACCTTAGATTGATAAAATTAATATACTTTCATATTAATTATAATGCGTGTCACTTCATACCCTATTGCTACACTTCGTGACACCCCAGCAGAAGCTGAGATAATTTCTCATCAATTATTACTAAGGGGGGGTTATATTCGAAGAATCAGTTCAGGCATATATGCTTATATGCCTATTATGCTAAAAATAATAGAAAAAATCTCTTCAGTTATTGAAAAAGAATTAAATTCAATTGGTTGCAATAAGTTACTTTTACCTATGCTACATCCTGCAGAACTTTGGGAAAGATCTGGGCGATGGGAAGGTTATACTGCTGGAGAAGGAATTATGTTTAATCTAATCGATAGACAAAATAGAAGTTTTGGCCTTGCCCCAACCCACGAGGAAGTAATAACAGCCATTGCATCTGAAATAGTAAATTCATATAAGCAACTCCCAGTTTGTTATTATCAAATACAGACCAAATTTAGAGACGAAATAAGGCCCAGATTCGGACTCATGAGAAGTCGAGAATTTATAATGAAAGATGCATATTCGTTTCACTCAAGCGAGTCTGATTTAAAAAATTTTTACAATAAAATTGAACAAGGATATGAAAATATCTTCAGAAATTGTGGAATAGAAACCGTAGGTGTTGATGCCGATAGCGGAGCTATTGGTGGTTCCGCATCAAAAGAGTTTATGGTAACTGCTGAATCAGGGGAGGATTCGATTTTATACACAGAGAGTGGCTCCTATGCCGCAAATATAGAAAAAGCAATTTCAATACCATCCAAGGAAAAACCTTTAGAAATTGAAAATAAGAATTTATTATTTACACCAGGACAAACTTCCGTATCTGAAATTTGTAAAGAAAATAAATTTGATTTAACTCAAATTGTTAAAGTAATTCTATTTTTAGGTATATTTGATGATAACTCAGAGACTCCAATCCTAGTCTGTCTTAGGGGAGATCAGACAGTTAATGAAGTTAAATTATTTAACCTAATTAATGCTAAACATCAAGCAAATCTAATAAATTTGAAAGTAATAGAAAAAACAAAGGACATTAATAAAAACCTAATTGATTTACCCTTTGGTTTTGTAGGACCAGATATAGAAGACTCGACAATTAATAGTAACTCTAAGTGGCAAAAAAAATGGGTAAGGGTTGTTGATCATTCAGCATATAGTCTTAAATTATTTGTTACTGGAGCAAATAAATTAAATTACCACAAGATTACCTCTTTTAATTCTCTGGACAATAAATTTATTGAAGCAGACGTTCGTAATTCCAAAGCAGGTGACTACATAACAAATGAAATGAAAGAGATTCTTATTGAAAAAAGAGGTATTGAAATTGGCCATATATTTCAACTTGGTCAAAAATATAGTCAAAAACTAAATGCGCAATTTTCTAACCACAATGGCAAATTGGAAAATATTTGGATGGGGTGTTATGGAATAGGAGTTACTCGTTTAGCACAGGCATCAATTGAACAAAATCATGACAATGATGGAATATGCTGGCCAATTCAAATAGCCCCATTCGAAGTTATATTAATCCCGGCTAACATAAAAGATTCTTATCAAAGAGATCTAGCAGAAGAAATATATCTTGAATTTAAGAAAAGCAACATAGATATATTATTTGATGATAGAGACGAAAGAGCTGGTATGAAATTCAAAGATGCTGATCTAATAGGAATCCCTTTTAGAATTGTTGTTGGAAGAGATGCGGTTAATAACCAAGTAGAATTAATTTGCAGAAAAAATAAAGCAAAAATTAATGTTGATAGAGAAAATATTCTAGAAAAGTTTCTTTATGAATCGAAATTAATGTACAATTGAAAAAATATTCATCTTCTTTTGGAGTGAAATTTATGTCGAATAAAGAAATTTTTCAACTAATCTTTAAAAGATTTCTCAAAGGATTAACTATTACATTAGCTTTTATTCTTTCTATTAATTTATATACTTTGCCTAGCTTTGCGGCAAAAACCTCTATGACAGGAGACTATACGAAAGATACAATTTCAGTAGTCAAAACATTACAGAACGCTGTTTCAACTCCAAAAGATGCTTCTGATAGTGATGAGATAAGAGATGAGTCTCTAACTCTAATTACTGATTACATATCAAGATATAGGAATAGGGGTATGGTAAATAAAACTCAATCATTTACAACGATGCAAACAGCTCTAAATGCCATGGCAGGGCATTACAAAAACTTTGCAACCCGACCTCTCCCAGAGAAGCTAAAAGAGAGGCTTAATAAAGAATTAGCTCTAGCAGAGAAGATGGTATTGAGAGAAAGTTAATACAAATCATTTACTTTTTTCAATGTAAGCATTATTTTTGCATATATTGAATATTCATAATATAAAAATGTTTTTTTAGAAATTGGCTAATGTTGTTGTAATCGGCGCCCAATGGGGTGACGAGGGTAAAGGAAAAATAACTGATTTGCTTAGTCGCTCAGCTGATGTAGTTGTGCGATATCAAGGAGGTGTTAACGCCGGTCATACTATCGTAGTTGAAAACAAAGTTTTGAAGTTGCATTTGATTCCTTCAGGGATCTTATATAAAAACACTACTTGTTTAATAGGATCAGGAACTGTTGTAGACCCGAAAATCTTGTTAAAGGAAATTGATATGTTGCAAGAGAATGGTATAGACATTTCTGGTCTGAAGCTATCATCAACTTCACACGTGACCATGCCATATCACAGGTTACTTGATGAAGCTATGGAGAAAGAGAGAGGTTCACATAAAATTGGAACCACTGGAAGAGGAATTGGCCCAACCTATGCTGATAAATCTCAAAGAAATGGAGTAAGAGTCCGAGACCTACTAAATGAGAAAAGATTGAGGGATGTTCTTGAAATTCCCCTTAAAGAGAAAAACGGATTATTAGAAAAGATTTACAACTTAAAACCACTTGATGAAGATGAAATTATTGATGAATATCTTCAATATGGAAAAAGATTAGAAAATCATGTTGTTGACTGCACAAGAACAATTCATTCCGCTGCAAAGAACAAAAAAAATATTCTGTTTGAGGGGGCACAAGGAACTCTCCTTGATTTGGATCACGGAACATACCCTTACGTCACTTCCTCAAATCCAATTTCAGGAGGGGCATGTATTGGAGCAGGAGTTGGACCAACGCTCATTGATAGAGTAATTGGAGTCGCTAAAGCTTACACAACAAGAGTTGGTGAAGGGCCATTCCCTACTGAACTCCAAGGCAGCATAAATGATCAGCTCTGTGATAGAGGAGGAGAATTCGGAACCACTACTGGTAGGAGAAGAAGATGTGGTTGGTTTGATGGAATTATTGGTAAATATGCCGTACATGTAAACGGTCTAGATTGTTTAGCTATTACAAAATTAGATGTATTAGATGAATTAGATGAAATACAAGTTTGCGTAGCTTATGAATTAAACGGGAAAGAAATTGATTATTTCCCAACAAACTCTGATGACCTTAAGAAATGTAAGCCTATTTTCAAAAAATTGAAAGGATGGCAATGCTCCACTGCCAACTGTAGAAAACTTTCTGATTTACCTGAAGGAGCAATGAATTACCTTAGGTTCCTAGCAGAATTAATGGAAGTTCCAATCGCAATTGTATCTCTAGGGGCAAATAGAGATCAAACCATAGTTATTGAAGATCCGATACATGGACCCAAAAGAGCTCTTTTAAGATAAATATATTTTCTTTAATGATAAATAACTTCAGTAACTCTTTTTTAAATAAAGATATTGACCTAATAGGCTTTGGCAATGCAATAGTTGATCTTATAGTTAAAGTAGAAGATAGTTTCTTGGAAGAAAAGAACCTTAAAAAAGGTTCAATGACTTTAGTAGACCTTGACAATTCAGATTCGCTTTTACAGAACTGTAAGATAACTCAAAAAGTATCAGGCGGCTCATCTGCCAATACCGTTGTTTCTCTTGCAAACTTAGGAAATAAAGTTCAGTTTATAGGAAGGGTTCAAGACGATTATTTTGGAAATTTTTTTTCCAATGATATAAAAGAAAGTGGAACCATTTTTAATATTAATCAAATAAAGAGTAATAAATCTAGTGCTCATTCAATCATATTCATTACTCCAGATGCACAAAGAACTATGTGCACATACTTAGGGGCATCAATTGAGTTTGATGAAAAAGATATTGATTCAGATGCCATAAAAAAAAGCAAGTTTCTATATCTAGAGGGGTATCTTTGGGATAATGAATCAGCAAAAAAAGCATTTGTGCAGGCCGCAAAAATAGCAAAATTAGCAAAAACAAAAATAATTCTGTCACTCTCAGATTCATTTTGTGTTGATCGGCATAGAGAAAGTTTTTTAGAACTAATTGAAGAATATGTTGATATATTATTTTGTAATGAAGAAGAATTGAAATCCCTATTTAATAAAAAAAACATAAGTCAATGTCAGAGTGAAATAAATACCCTTTGCCCCTTAAACATAATTACCCTTGGCCACAAGGGTTCACTCATTTCAACAAAATGTGAAACCATAGAAATTAAGCCTCATAATCATGGAGAAGTAATCGACACGACTGGAGCAGGCGATATCTATGCGGGGGGATTTATACATGGTTTGCTAAAGAACTATCCTTTGAAAGAATGTGGTATGTTAGCTTCAATTTGTGCAGGATTTATAATTACAAAGTTAGGGTCAAGGACTAAAGAAGACTTAGATATTTTAATTAAAAAGACATTAAACAATTGATTTTGTTATCCAATCATGGTAACTTCCCTCAGATTCAAAAGCTTTGTAAATTAGTTGAGGGAGTTCATTAGTGAGCTCTTTCTTAAGAATATCCAAGATAAATTCCAGTTTTTGGGGCTTACTTTTAATTATAATTTCAGTCTCCTTGGTATGCTCCAATTTACCCTTCCAACTATAAATAGAATTAATTTCCTTGAATGAAACACAAGCGGCAAGTTTTTTTTTAATGAGAAATTTACCTATTTTTAAAGCAACCTCATTGTTTTCTTCAGTCGTTATTACAACTAAAACTTTTCTTTGCATCCTTTTAGTTAAATTTCTTTAATTTTAAAGAATTAATTAGTTCATCACAATTTGTGCAATTTAATACACTTTCATTTATCTTTGGTCTTTTATATAAAAATAATTTTATTTTAGTTGAGAGACTAATTTGCTCCCATAACCTTTGAGGATAACCACCTGAATCCCTACAAAGGATATAGTCAATTCCCCAATATTGACAGATATCAAACTCTATACTCTTCTCAATATTCTTCTCTTTAATCTTGGTTGGATTCAGAATAGCTAAATTAGTATTTTTAATACATGATGCAAATGCTCTAGAGATGCTTTCAGGTGTAGAGAGTATTCTGGCAAATACATTAGCACCTAAATCCATATAAAACTTGGCTGTACCATCTAAATATCTTGAACCTATTGCTAGTAAAAGATTTTTATTCTGAAGATCAACGCCAGTTATACCATGCAAATTTGACACTATTTGAAATCTTTTATCTACCTTCTTAAAAAGATTCCTCTCATATCTGATTAAAGTCATAGAAAATTTATTTGATGCATTAATCAATTTTTTAGAAATTTCCTCTGCGAATGGATGTGAAGCGTCAATTATTATTTCAATTCGATTTTTTTCTATAAAACTTCTAATTTCATCTTCATTAGATAGAGTTCCTGTAAAGATGTGTAACTTACTATTTTCCTCATAAGCCTGACTTGCTCGATAACTCACAACACTTACAAATACTACATAATTAAGGTCTAAAAGCTTTTTGACTAATACAGGTCCATCATAAGTCCCTGAAAGGATCCAAACATTTTCGTGGCATTTATTATAATTCTGCATCAATATATCCTTAAATCAATAGAAAAAAAATGAATCATTGTCTTATTCAATCTGTAGTTAAAAGTAATCCTCAAATGCGCTATACAAAAGAGAACCAAACTCCAATCGCTGAAATGATCGTATCTTTTAAAGGATTGAGATCTGATGACCCTGAAAGTGATCTTAAAGTCTTGGGTTG
>CAJWWR010000007.1 GCA_913048245.1 uncultured Prochlorococcus sp.
TCTAGAGAGATTATATTCTTAGAAATTTAATAAAAATTCAAACCCCAAAAATTAAGAGATTATTAGTTTATTACGCAACCGAAATTTTAATGTTAACTTAAAAATGAATCTTGGGTAAATAAAAGATTTCATAAGAAGTTTAGGTAATCTTTGAGTCACGCAACTTTTAAATCCACCCTTGAGTAAATCCTGTAACTTTTAAGAAGTTATTAATTTTCTATATTAAAAACTAATTATTATGAACATCAATAAATTTAAGATCCTTAATCAAAAATTGTTTGGTAATAAATTAAGCAATCTCAATATTTATTTATTCTTAGGATTTAATCTTACTTTAGTATCCATACTTGGTTTCGTATGGTTTCATTCTGCTTCAAATAGTTTAGTTTAAATTCTAAAAAATTTGTATATTTAGATTGTCATAATGTTTAAAAGCTAGTTTTGTCAATCGGATATCTACCAAGAAAAGCGGCGTGGGAGATTTTATTAAAGGTAAATGCGGGTGTTTTTTCAGATCAAGCTTTAGAAAAAGTGCTATTAAATTATAAATTTAAGTCTATTGATATAGCTTTTTTAACAGAGTTATCCTTTGGATGTATTAGATATAGAAAATTTCTTGATTTATGGATAGATCATACATCCAAATTTACTCATACTAAACAACCCCCTAAATTGAGATGGCTTCTTCATATTGGTTTTTATCAGATTCTAAAAATGGAAAAGATTCCCCACTCTGCATCCATATCAACTACGGTAGAAATTGCAAAGAAAACGGAGCTAAAGGGTTTATCTGGTGTTGTTAATGGAATCCTAAGAAATGCAATAAAGAAATTAGAAATGGATAATCTGCCTTATGTATCCGATAATCCTCTTGATAGAATTTCTTACCTAGACTCGGTTCCTGAATGGTTAGTCAAAGAAATGGTTCATTGGTATGGTGAAACAGTCGCCTCAAACATTGCTAAAACATTTAATAAAAAACCATCCATTGATTTAAGAATTAATATTCTAAAGACGGATTTAAATTCTTGTCTTGATTCTTTTAAATTGAATGATATAAAAGCTGAACCTATTGAAAACTTAAAGAATGCAATCACTTTTAAGGGTAAAGTTGGATCAATTAGGGAACTTCCTGGTTATAAAGAAGGTAATTGGGTA
The DNA here is from genome assembly GCA_913048245.1 of uncultured Prochlorococcus sp. Lineage (GTDB taxonomy): Bacteria > Cyanobacteriota > Cyanobacteriia > PCC-6307 > Cyanobiaceae > Prochlorococcus_A. Next base: position 1,159 of record CAJWWR010000007.1, read on the forward strand.
ATTCAAAATAGATCATCGCAATGGGTTGTACCTCTTTTGAATCCTCAGAAAGGAGAAAAAATACTAGATGCTTGTGCGGCTCCAGGTATCAAAACTACTCAAATTGCAGAATTAATAAATGATCAAGGAGAGATCTGGGCAATTGATAGATCGAAAAAGAGGTTGAAATATTTAGAACAGAATTTAAAGAGATTAGGCCTCAATAGTGTTAAATTATTATCTACAGATTCTATAAATTTAATAAATAAAAGACCTGAATTTCTTAATTACTTTGACAAGATTTTAATTGATGCTCCATGTTCAGGTATTGGGACTTTATCGAGAAATCCAGATGCAAGATGGTCGCTAAATAAGAAGAAAATTGGAGAGCTTATATCCATACAAGCAAAATTATTAGCGTCGAATTTGGCTCTTCTCAAAAAAAGTGGCACGTTAGTCTACTCAACATGTACAATTTGCCCAAATGAAAATAATCTTCAGGTAAAAAAATTTATAGAACAGAATAAACAAATTAGTTTGATTTATGAAAAACAAATATTACAAAGTTTTGATAGTGAAAGTGACGGTTTTTATGCTGCGGTAATACGGTACAAATAATTTTAAATTTTAATTATTAAAACTTTCTTTAATGCTTTTTATGTAAACTTTCCAAAGGTAAGCCGCATCGCCGCTTGAAAAAATAGATGATTTGTTGTTGTCATTCCCCAGCCATATACCAGTTGTAATATTATCAATTGATCCAATAAACCATAAGTCCTTATTATCATCTGAGGTGCCTGTCTTGCCATATATTTTTTCCCCTATAATTGATGCTGCTATACCACTTCCTTCAGAAACAGAATTCTCTAGCAATTTATTAAGGGAAATTACAACGTCACCTTCAATAAGTTCTATTGGATTTAATTTGTGTTCCCATATTATTTCACCATTAATTGATTCTATACTTTCGATAATAGTTGGGGTTAAAAGATTGCCATTATTATTGATTGTTGCATACACATTAGTAATATTTATCAAACTATCGCCATATGCTCCTATAGCTAAAGGATAAAATTCTTCTATTTTTTGGTCATTCCCTAAACCAAATAAATTAGCAGTTTTAATTATATTTTCTAGTCCTATTTTCTCTGCTATTTTGATAGCAACTATGTTAGAAGAGAATTTAAATGAATCAATCATAGATATTTCCCCTCTATAAATCTCTTCGAAATTCTTAGGGCAATAATTATTCCAACATGTGGGCTCATCATTAAAAATAAAATCTTCAGTTATACCCTCCTGTAAAGCGAGGAGGTACGGGATCACCTTAAATGTCGAGCCTAATGGTCTTATAGCAGATGTCACCCTGTTAAATTCATTTAATTCTGAGTTTTTCCCAGAAATCATAACCCTAATTAATCCACTATCAGATTGAATTGATATTAAGCCAATTTCTGTTTCGCTGAAGTTTAAAAATTTCGAAAGTTGTTGAGCTTTCAATTGCCATTCGTTGTTTATACTTGTTCTTATTATTAAATGCTCTTTATTGTTAAATATCATATTCTCATTCAGAGTATCATTCGCCTCATTAAGAATAAAATTAATAAGTAAATTATCATTAATTCTATCTTCAAATTTATTTAGCGTTAACCCTTTTGAACTTGCTTCTTCAAACTCATCTATAGATATATATTTTTTATCAAGCATTGCAATCAAGACATCATTTCTTTTTTCTAGTGCAAGTTCTAAATTCTCAAATGGGGAAAATATTGATGGCGCTGGAGCTATTCCTGCCAAAAGAGCAATTTCTGACAATGTTAATTCATCAATTAATTTTCCAAAATATATAGAAGCAGCCTCATTAATCCCATAAGCCCCTGAACCTAAATAAATATTATTTAGATAAATTTTTAGAATTTGTTCCTTACTATATTTGATATCAAGTATTAGAGATATAAAAATTTCTTGAATTTTTCTTTTAAAACTAAGTTCATTATTTAGAAATATTGTTCTTGCAACTTGTTGTGTTATTGTACTTCCTCCTTCTTTTATATAGCCACTCTTTATATTTATAAGAAGTGCTCTTGATACCCCAAATAAGTCAATTCCATGATGTAGATAAAATCTGTTATCTTCTGAAGCAATGAAAGCTAGTTTTAATAGGTTCGGTATTTCTTCTCCATTATCATAAACACTAAATTTCCTGCTTAATTTTTCTATGATTATATTGTCTGTCGAATGAATTTCATAAGTATAATTACTTTTATTATTGTATTGATTAAGAAGGTCTTTGCTTAATGTAGTCTTTAATAAATTGACTAATGAGATAACTAGCCAAAAAAATATAAAAAATAAGGGGAAATATAAAATTAATTTGTACTTAGATCTAAGCACTTTTAGAGAACTAAAGAACTATGACCGATAGCTAAAGCCGTCACAAGCATACCTGTTATAAGAAAAGGCTGTGCACTGGCTTGATATTTTACATCAAACTTTAAAGGATCTTTAAGTAACCACATTTCCTGAAAAGTGATTTGAGGAATGACAAGCAAAACTAATATAACTGAGGCCAAATTTTGCCCAATAATTATTAATACTCCAACCATTGCTAGTTGAAAAATATCTATTAGTCCTGCGCTTATTCTACTCGCATTCTTAATTCCAAATATTACAGGTAATGAATTTAAACCTAATTTTGAATCTCCTTCTACGCTCTTAAAATCATTGATTATTGCTATCCCAAGTCCTGAAAGACTATAGGCAAGGGTTAGTAATGCCGTTACAAATGTTAGCTTCCCAAACAATGCTTGCCCAGCCCACCATGGTAACGCTATGTAAGAAGCACCCAAAGCGTAATTACCTAGCCAACCATTTTGTTTTAATTTGAGTGGTGGAGCTGAATATATATAACTAACTAATGAACCGCCCAAAGCTAATAAAAAAACCGAGGGAAAATCATGATTAGCATATATGTCGAGAAGATATGACACAATTAAACCTAAACAAAGAAGGACCCAAATTTGTATCTTAACCTGCATTAAGGATATAGCTCCAGATGGAATCGGCCTATTTGGTTCATTAATTGCATCGATATCTTTGTCATAAAAGTCATTGATTGTCTGTGTATAGCCTGCCAATAAAGGACCGCTCATTAACATGCAAGCCAATGAAGCCAGAAAATTATTTAAAGTCCAAGTGTAATTGCCACTCGCGGCTGCGCCGCAAATAACGCCCCATATTAATGGTATCCAAGTTATGGGCTTCATTAATTGGAGCCGCAGTTTCCAAAGACTTTTAGTTTCAGAAGCACCTTTGATACCTAGTAATTGTTTTGGATCATTCACAATTAATTAACCTCGCTCAACCTCTTCTGAAAAGAACCAATTTTCCTCCCCAGATTGAAATCTTACTATTAACCCAATACTTCTACCATCAGTCATTTTATATCCTGTTATGCTCCCTTTGGGATTTAAGCTAATCTGATCAATTAATTTAGTAGGCAATCTGTCTTTCACTTTATCAATATTTATTTTTATTTTACTTCCAATTTTTGGTAATAAATTAGTGTTTGCCATGACAGTTTAGAATGGAGGTGTTATGCAAGACTAACAGTAATTGGCTTAAAAATGGTAGCTCTTCGTTTAATTCCATGTTTAGATGTTGCAAATGGACGCGTAGTTAAAGGTGTTAATTTTGTTCATCTAAGAGATGCAGGTGACCCTGTTGAATTGGCATGTAGATATTCTGATGAAGGAGCAGATGAATTAGTTTTTTTAGATATAAAAGCTACTTTCGAGAATCGAAAAACTCTAGTAGATTTAGTATCAAGAACAGCAAAAACAGTAAAAATTCCTTTCACTGTTGGAGGTGGAGTCAATTCAATTGAATCGATCAATGAACTTTTGAGGGCAGGAGCTGACAAAGTAAGCCTTAATTCTTCGGCTGTAAAAAATCCAGATATTATTTCACTTAGTGCTAATGAATTCGGTAATCAATGTATTGTCGTAGCTATAGATGCTAGACGAAAAATGGATGAACCTCATAAATGGGAGGTATATGTTAAGGGTGGAAGGGAAAATACAAAATTAGACGTTATGGATTGGGCAAGGTTAGTTGAAGATTTAGGTGCTGGCGAGATTTTATTGACTTCGATGGATGGAGATGGCACACAAAACGGATATGATCTAGAACTAACAAGTTTAGTATCACAAGCGGTAAATATACCTGTAATTGCCTCTGGGGGGGCTGGATGCCTAGAGGATATATTTGAGGCTTTCACAAAAGGTAAAGCATCTGCCGCTCTTTTGGCTTCATTGCTTCATGATCAAAAATTGACAATTAGAGAAATCAAGTCTTATTTAATTGAGAGAGAACTCTTAATAAGACCCAATTACTAATTAAAATAGTAAGATGGTAAGGTTTAATGTTCCATTAAAATGGCAAATAAAGAATCATCTTATGTACAAGACATTTTTAATAGGATCTCTCATAAGTATGATTTCTTGAATAACTTATTAAGTTTTGGATTGCATAATCTATGGAAAAGAAAATTAGTGAAATTACTTAAACCAGTTGATGGTGAAAACTGGGCAGATTTATGTTGCGGAACTGGTGATATGTCAATTCTAATTAGTCATAGAATTTCTCCTAGTGGAAGTGTGGTTGGAGTAGATAATGCATCTGAAATACTATCAATAGCTAGATTACGAGTAGAAAAAAAACGAAAGAAATTAATCAGTAATAAAGTAATTAAGTGGGAAAATAAGGATATTTTTGATATAGATCATACAGTTAATGTTTTTGATGGTGTATGCATGTCTTATGGTTTGCGTAACCTTAAAGATGTTGAGCAAGGACTAGAAAAAGTATTTTTTCTATTGAAAGAAAGAGGAAGAGCCGGGTTTCTAGATTTCAACCATTCTAGTGATAAATCGTTAGCTTCCTTATTTCAAAAGATTTATTTGAGATTTGTAGTTGTTCCTTTCTCAAAGATTTTTAGTTTAGGCTCAGAATACTCTTACATAGAGCAAAGTATAAGAGATTTTCCAGATGGAATTAAATTGATTCAAATCTCAAAGAGAATAGGTTTCAGTTCAGCTGAATACAAAACTTTGCTTGGCGGCCAAATGGGTATTTTGTTATTAAAAAGATAAATATTAAGACTTTACTTATCCTTTCTCCAACAAAAAGTGCATTTACCCCATCGATCAATTTCACCCTGAGGAGTTGGACATTTGCACAAATTACATAAAACAATTTGAGAATTTTTTATTCTACTTGGATGATTGAGCCATTCTGATTTATTAAAACTGATATTTGTTTTTTCTTCAGGAGAGTAATTTTGTATTATTCTAATACTTTTTAATTTAATACCTTTTTTGGCAATTGATTCCTTTAATTTATGCCTGTAGTAGATTAATTCTTGCCTCCATTGTGGATGGTTTGCGACTATGGTAAGAATACTTTTTTCAATTTTTAGAGGTTTGCATTCTTGAGCTAAATCTCTACCTACTATTTGTTCCCAATTGTCTTTTAACTGAATAACATTATCAAGATCTGACCAAGAGCTTTTGAAGTCTTTTAGACAATTGTTTAAGGTGAAAAGTTTTTTTTTATCCAAATTTTAAAGATTATTCAATCCCTCATTTCATATACTACAGTCATCCGAGATATATTTAAATAAGATTAACTTATTGTCTATTTTCTATTTGTGATACTTATTGGCCAAGCATCAAAGACTTCTTTTTTTTATAAGAAGAATAAAGTTCGACTCCCTAATTGGCGGCTTTTTTACAAACTTAAATGCAATAGTACTGAAATTCAGCTAAGTAATTATCTTAAGAATAAAAATAAAATAAACAATCCTCTTGCAATCATTTCTAAGGAACAATTGCAAGGTTTTGGTCAGCATCAAAGGAAATGGATTTCTCCAAAAGGAGGAATTTGGTTAAGCGCAGCCTATCCCATTTACTCCCCTAGATTTAATCCGGAAGTTTTTTCATTATCTTTGGCCTGCAAATTATGCCGCATATTATCTAATGATTATATTTCTCTTAAATTAAAATGGCCAAATGATATTCTTTACGGTTCTAGAAAATTGATTGGCTTTTTACCTAAAATTGTTACTCGAGGGGATAATGTTCTTTACGCAAGAATTGGGATTGGTTTTAATTTAAATAATAGGACCCCTCCTGAGGGGATTGCATTATCTGAAATCATCAATAAAAAATATTTATCTGAATATTTTTGGACATCTGAAATTTTGCGAGGAATTGTCGAGGCAATTCAATCAAACCATAACACCGAAGAAATTATCTTAGAAGCAAATAAGTTAATAGATAAAAAATACCTTCCTAGCGGATATAGAGATAATCAATATCATATTAAGGATATAGATTCTCATGGTAACCTCAGACTGTTATCTAGAGATGGAATTAAGGTTATTAGAAATTAAATTTAATTTGATTTTAATTCTATTATCTTTCCATCTTTAAAACGGACAATCTTTTTAGCCCTACTAGCAACTTCATTCTCATGGGTAACTAAAACAAGAGTAATTCCAGAATTATGTAATTTATCAAAGAGATCTAAAACATCTTCAGTAGTTTGAGAATCTAAAGCACCAGTTGGTTCATCGGCCAATAAAAGAGCAGGTTTATTTATAATAGCTCTGGCTATAGCAACTCTTTGTTGTTGACCTCCAGATAATTGGTTCGGTTTATTATTCATCCTTTCTGTTAAGCCCACTTTCTTAAGAGCTTCTTTAGCTCTCTTTTCTCTAGACGATGGACTTACGCCGGCATATATCATTGGCAACATTACATTTTCAAGGGCAGTAGCGTCTGATAATAAGTGAAATTGCTGAAACACAAATCCTAGTTTTTGATTCCTTAGAATTGCAAGTTCATCATCTGATAATTTTTCCACTGATTTACCGTTTAATTGATATTGGCCGCTTGAAGGGCGATCTAAACAACCAAGTATATTCATTGCAGTACTTTTACCAGATCCGCTAGCTCCCATGACAGCTAAATAATCACCACGCGATATTTCTAAGTTGATATCGTCAAGTGCTTTTACCACTAGATTATCTTTACCGTATGTTTTCGAAACTTTTTCTAAGGAGGCAACTACAGGCATCTTTTTAATTTAAGAAATACATACTGGTGTTAGCAAGAATTTCTTTCAAAAAAGGTGTTTCAGCCACTGCTGTGTTAGCTAGTTTAAATAATGGATTTGATAGTATTCCACCTAATGCAGTAACAGCTAGGCAGGTATAAAGCGCAATACGTAAAGGTGGTAAACCTACGATATTCCAGTTCAAATCTGGATAAGATTTGACTATATCTGATGCTTCTTGAGGTTCTTTTACAACCATCATTTTTATTACTGAAATATAATAATATATTGAAATTACTGAAGTCACCAAACCAGTAATGACTAGAAGGTATTGATGATTTGCCCAGCCCGCAAAAAACAAATATATCTTACCGAAGAAACCTAACATTGGAGGGATCCCTCCCAAAGAAAGAAGACAAAGACTAAGACCAAGAGTTACTAAAGGGTCTTTTTGGTATAGACCAGAATAGTCGGCAATTTTATCGGAGCCTGTTCGAAGAGAAAAAAGGATAACACAGGAAAAAGCTCCTAAATTCATAAATAAATAAGCTGCTAAATAAAGAACTGCTGCTGATAATCCATCTTGTGTCCCTGATACAATTCCTATCATCACAAATCCTGCTTGCCCAATAGAGCTATAAGCAAGCATTCTTTTCATTGAAGTTTGAGCTAAAGCAACAATGTTGCCAAGCGCCATGCTCAAAATAGCAAGAACTGTAAAAAGTAATTTCCATTGTTCGTCAAATGAAGAGAAGGAAGTTGCCAGTATTCGTATTGCGAAAGCAAAACCAGCAGTTTTGGAACCTACTGATAAGAATGCTACAACTGGAGTTGGCGATCCCTCGTAAACATCTGGAGTCCATTGATGAAATGGAACAGCGGCAATTTTAAATGCGACTGTAGAAAGAACAAATACTAGAGCTAATGAAGTTATAAATGATGGTTTGTTGATTAACTCTAATCCAATTGTGTTTAAATTAGTAGAGCCACTTAGTCCATACAATAAAGATGAACCATAGAGATAAACAGCTGCCGCAGCAGAACCTACGAGTAAATACTTTAATGCTGCTTCTGAGCTTCTAGGATCTCTTTTTAAATAACCGGATAATAAATAACTTGCTACTGAGAGAGTTTCTAAAGAAATAAATACACTTATTAAGTCAGTGGATCCACACAAAAGCATTGCTCCAAGTGTTGCGGATAAAACTATTGCCGCAAATTCTCCAATTGGGCTTCCACTTTGTTCTGTGTAACGCCAACTTATAAGAAGTGATATTAGCGTTGATAAAGCGATTATTCCCCTAAAGGCTAGCGAGAGATTATCTGAAATAAATGAACCAAGGAAAGCTACGTTAGCAGGATCATTCCACTGAAAAGCAAGTGCAATTATTGAGCTACCTAAAGATAAATAACATATTATTGGAGCCCATTTAGATGCTGTTTTCTCTCCTGCAAGGTCAACAATTAAAGTCCCAACAATTCCAAATAATATGAAAGCTTCAGGAACAATTGCCTGAGCGTTTAGGTTAAATGTAAAGATTTCGTTTGACACTTATTTAAGATAAAGTTTTGGTTGTGAGGATTTAATAGTTAATATTAACTTGATTATAATTTGTGGGTAGGTTAATTGATGTTCTCAAGAAACAATACTTGAGATATATTTAGTTAATCATATTATGCCCTCAGGGAAACAAACTAAATTTCTTTAAACTTCCTTGGAACACACACTAGTTATTGTTGAAAGCCCCACAAAAGCAAAAACTATCAGAAAGTTTTTGCCATCTAATTATGAAGTTTTAGCTTCGATGGGACATGTAAGGGATCTTCCTAAAGGTGCAGGTGAGATCCCCTCATCATTAAAAAAAGAAAAATGGTCAAGAATTGGAGTAAATACTGGTGAAGATTTTGAACCACTTTATGTAATACCCAAAGAGAAGAAAAAGATAGTTCAGGATCTTAAGAAAGCTTTAAAAGGAGCAAACAGATTATTATTGGCTACTGATGAAGATAGAGAAGGTGAAAGTATAAGTTGGCATTTACTACAAATTCTAAAGCCAAAAATTCCAACAAGGAGAATGGTTTTTCACGAAATAACAGAAAAGGCCATCAATAAAGCTTTGGATGATACACGGGAAATTGATATGGAATTAGTTCAAGCGCAAGAAACGAGACGAATTCTAGATAGGCTTTTTGGATATGAATTATCGCCATTATTATGGAAGAAGGTTGCACCAAGACTTTCAGCTGGTCGTGTTCAGTCTGTTTCCGTAAGATTGTTAGTAAGAAGAGAGAGAGAAAGAAGAGCATTCAAAAAAGCCTTATATTGGGATTTAAAGGCAGTTCTTTCCTCTGATAACATAGAGTTCGAAGCAAAATTATTTAGCCTGAATGGAGATAAAATAGCAACTGGTTCAGATTTTGATGAGAAGACAGGAAATCTCAAGAAAAGTTGTCAAGCTCTTTTATTGGATCAAACAAAGACAGAGGTCTTATTGAAATCTTTAGTTAATAAAACTTGGATTGTAGATAAAGTTGAAAAGAGACCTGTAACTAGGAAACCAGTCCCCCCATTTACTACAAGTACTTTGCAACAGGAAGCAAATAGAAAAATACGCCTTTCTGCAAGAGAAACCATGAGATGTGCTCAAGGTCTTTATGAAAGAGGATACATAACATATATGAGAACAGATTCTGTACATTTATCGCAACAAGCTATTACAGCAGCCAGAGATTGTGTGCTGTCAAAATATGGTAAAGAATATCTTTCTAATGAACCGCGACAGTTTAGTTCTAAGGCCGTTAATGCCCAGGAAGCCCATGAAGCAATTAGGCCTGCTGGAGAAAAATTTCAGACGCCTGCTGATACAGATTTACAAGGACGTGATTTAGCTTTATACGAGCTTATCTGGAAAAGGACTGTTGCCAGTCAAATGGCAGAGGCAAAACTAACAATGATCAATTCAGAGATACTTGTAGGGGACGCAGTTTTTAAATCAAGTGGAAAGAGTATTGATTTTCCTGGCTTTTTCAGAGCTTATGTTGAAGGAAGTGACGATCCAGGAGCCGCATTGGAGCAGAAGGAGGTGGTTTTGCCTAATCTTACTATTGGCAAGGAATTAAATGTAAAAAGTAACAATTCTATTTGCCATGAAACAAAACCTCCTGCCAGATTTACTGAGGCGGCCTTAGTGAAAATTCTTGAAAAGGAGGGTATAGGTAGACCCTCTACTTATGCAAGCATTATTGGCACGATTGTTGATAGAGGTTATGCTCATATATCTTCCAATTCTTTAGCTCCAACTTTTACTGCCTTTGCTGTGACTGCGCTTCTAGAGGAGCACTTCCCGGATTTAGTCGATACCACTTTTACCGCAAAAATGGAATCTTCACTTGATGAAATTTCTGCAGGCAATTTAGAGTGGCTTCCATATCTAGAGACTTTTTACAAAGGTAAAAATGGATTAGAGGTTAAAGTAAAAAAAACTGAAGGGGATATAGATGGAAAGGCTTATAGACAGGTTGATTTTGACGACTTACCTTGCGTTGTTAGAATTGGATCTAATGGTCCATGGATTGAAGGTACAAAAATTGACGAAGAAGGTAATGAGATTCAAGCAAAAGGGAATCTTCCAATGGATATTACCCCTGGTGATCTAGACAAAAAGAAAGTCGATCAAATCCTGAGTGGACCTTCTGATTTAGGGCAGGATCCACAGACTGGAGAAAAAGTTTTCTTAAGGTTTGGCCCTTATGGTCCATATGTTCAGCTTGGTACTAATGATAATTCTGAGGCTAAGCCAAGGAGGGCATCTTTACCAAAGGAATTAAAAACAGATGATTTAACATTAGCAGAGGCTCTCAAACTTTTAAGTCTACCCAGGCTATTGGGAGAACATCCAGATGGAGGAATTGTAGAAGCAGATAGAGGTAGATTTGGTCCATATGTTAGGTGGATTAAGAATAAAGATGAATCTGAAAATAGGTCTTTAAAAAAAGATGACGATGTTTTTAATGTGGATTTAAATAGAGCTCTAGAAATTCTTTCGATGCCAAAATTAGCCAGAGGTGGTAGAGAGGTTCTAAAAGAATTGGGGAAACCAAAAGGTTCAAAAGATAAAATTCAGGTTTTAAATGGTCCTTATGGAATTTATGCAAAATATGGAAAAGTCAATATTTCTCTACCTAAGGATATCGATATTGAGAAATTGACTGAGGAGGATGTGCTCAATTTCATGAAAGACAAGAATCCCACAAATAAAAAGAAAACCACTTCTAGTAAAGTTAATTCTGTTAAAAAGCGACGCAAAACCTAGACAGAAAAAATGTTTGCATTATATAAAAAGGTTTCTTTATTTTGTGTACTGATATTTTTACAGTCTTGCTCAGGAGGTAAACTAGGGAATTTTTTTGAATTAACTTTCGAGAATATAGAGGAAGAGAATATTTCTGATACTTATTTATCTACTGCTGATTTTATCTCTCCAGATAACAACGACTTTATCTCCGCAGAAAATGATTTCAAAAATATTGATTTATCTGAAGAAATAGAAGAAATAGAAGAAATAGAAGAAATAGAAGAAATAGAAGAAACTAATAATGCATTGGAAGAATTGATAATTATTTCTAGCGATGAGGAAAATACTGCAAATCAAGAAAAAAAAAATTACCAGACCTACAAAATTATCGTAATACTTAAAGATGTAGATCCAACTGCTCCTACAGAGGAACTTACAAAAATTTTAAGAGAATTTAACTTTAATTTTGAAATTGAAAAAATAGAACGTTATTCTGAAGCTAATCAGCAAAATTAAAATAGGCCTTGTTCGGAATGAAGCTAACTAAGAAGTCAGAAGCTTTAAATATTATTGAACCATCATATCTAGCCTCACTTTCATCGTTACTATGGATTGCGTTGTACTATCTACCGATTGGAGGTTCAATTCTTAGACTTATTCTTCCGTTGCCATTAGCTTTACTACACTTAAGGCGAGGTTCAAAAGTCGCATTAGAAGGGTTAATAATTCAGACACTTTTACTAACAGTCTTGATGGGCCCTTTTCGAGGACCTTTGTTTTTATTCCCCTATGGTATTTTAGCTTTCTCTTTAGGTTGGTGCTGGAGAAAAAGAAAAAATTGGTGGATTAGCTGGTCAATAGGTATTATATTAGGTTCTTTTGGCTTTTTAATAAGAGTTCTTGCATTATCAACGCTAGTTGGTGAAAATCTTTGGCTAATAATTACACGTGCAAGTTTTGGCCTAATTGATAAATTTATTTCTTTTTTCCATTTATCTTTGTCTCCTTCCTTACTTGCAATTCAGGTAGTCGCTTTACTGTTGATTGTTTTACAAGAAGTTATTTATGTTTTAACTCTTCATGTAATTGCTTATGCAATTTTTCCAAGGTTGAAAATATCAATACCTAATCCCCCGAAATTAATTAGTGGATTAATTTATTTTGGTTGATCAATTGATTAATAAATTATGGAAAAATTAAAATATTTCGGAACAAAGCAAAGCGATGTTTTTATCTCAAACAAGATCCAAATTCTAAAAAAAGAGATTGTTAAATTAAATTTCTACTTAATTATTGCAATTACTAATACTGCAAAGAATAAGGGTATTTCAGCTGTTTGTATGGACTCAGATTCAGGAATTATCACCCCGTTAGCTGATGCAGAATTCTTGCTATTTGGACCTAAACAAGATTACCGTTATAAATTACCCTTATTAAAAGCAGGAGTTACACCAGCTCTTATTAGTTATGTATGCGCTAAATTAATAAATGCTGACGTTGTTGTTGTGCCAATAGGGATTCGGAAGTCTCCATATTTTAGTCATTTAAATATTGAGGCAGAAAATTCTTTTCCATCTGAATGCGTCAGCACTGGTAAGGCAATGCAGAGGTTTAGGGTAGCCAACCTTTTTGACAAAGGTTTTAAAATTGGTCGGTCATCTCAAAATCCTATATTTATTTCCGAATCTGTTCCGGGTGGTACTACTACAGCACAAGCAGTTATGGAAGCTATTGGATATGAGGTTTCTCATTTAACAGGAAGCAGTCTTTTGAATTCACCGAGAAAATTAAAAAGAGAAATTATTGATAAAGGAATTTCTAAAGCTAATCTAAATACAAATTCTGATCCGTTTGATATTATTTCCGCCCTTGGTGATCCTTTTCAGGCATTTTCTATGGGTCTCTTAATTGGCGCTAGAAAAAAAGGTAAAATGGTTATCTTATCTGGTGGCAGTCAAATGATAGCTTTATTGGCCCTTGCCCTAGAATTAATAAGTTCTGCTGAAAAAAAGTTATTTGCAGATAATGTTTTTGTTTTTACAACAAATTGGTTGGTTCGAGATTACAGGTTAAATAGTTTGTTGAACTTAGTATCGAGTAGACATGATGTTGATTTATTTGGAATAGGAAGTTGCCTTGATTTTAACTCTTCTAAATATCAAGAATTGTTAGACTACGAGAGAGGATATGTTAATGAAGGTGTCGGAGCGGGAGGATTTTCGATTCTTGCTAATTTAAGAGGTCATGAATATAAAGAAATTGTCTCGAGCTGTGAATATAATTTAGAAAGAATGATAGACATGTCTCAAATAATTTGAAATGACATATCAATTTCAAAATAGAAGAGAATTTCTTAATCTTACAAAGTTATCAGTAGCTTTTCTTCTGACATCTTGTGGCTTAAATTCAAGAAAATTTAATTTAGGAATTCAAAGTAAATTTTATCCTGATGCCTTTCTAAAATCTTTACCTAAAAATTGGATAAGGAATAATATAAATTTCAGTGATCTTGATGTAAATAATAATTATGAGAAATCTGAATTACTTATTATTAACGATGGTTGGCTGAATAGTATTAATTTTGAAAGATTTAAAAATTTAAAAAATAATTTTAACAATAAGTTAGATAGTAAAGCAGAAGCTTTTTTAGACAGTATACCTATAGAAAATAGAAATAAATTAATTCCAATAGGAGTAATTCCTTATGTGGTGGTTATCAAAAATAATAGGGATTTAAAAATTAGTGCCGATCAAACATGGGATTTTCTTTTATCAGAAAATCTTAAAAATAAAATTATCGTTCCAAATAGCCCTAGGCTATTGATCTCTATTGCTGAGAGAATGAAGACTGATAATGCTCTCCCAAAATTAATTTCCCAGGTACATTCCTTTGATGAAAAAAATGCTCTTAATTGGTTAATTAACTCGGATATTTCTATTGCAATTATGCCATATTCTATTTGCTACGAATCTATTAAGATTGACTCAAGACTTTCTTTCTTATTTCCAGAAGATGGAGTTCCTCTGATTTGGAATTTCATCTTAACAAGATCTGAATTGCATCAAGATCAGATACACAATTGGATAAATTCTTTTAATGATCAAATTATTTTAAGCAGGTTAAGTAGTCAAGGATTTTTCCTGCCTTTTGTATTTGAATCGAATAATGATATTTTTGCAGAAGGGCAATTTTTTTCTAAATCAAGTGATTTACTTTCTACTAAGTGTTGGCAGAATAGTTGGTCTTTGTCAATGCTAGAAGAAAATGAAAAACAAGAATTAGAGAAATTATGGAAAACATCATCAATCCCATAACCTCCTTTTTGGGTTCTCAATCAACATTTCATGAGTCTCTTTTAATAAATGAGGAATATCCAGATGGTTTGGACATTTTGGAACACAGAAATTACAATTTCTACAATCACTACCATCTCTTATTTCCCACCAATGTCCAGCACGTCCAATTAAATTATATCTTTCTTTTGAAAATTTCATTTGCCCATTTCCAATTGCGATGTTTCTTAATCTAAGAATCTCTGGGATTGGAATTTTGCTTGGACATGGAAGACATTCTCTGCATTGACCACATTTAGAATCCCCAAGTCTTTTTGAAGACTGATCTTCTATGTTTTTGATTATGTTAATTTCATTTTCATTTAGTTCTGAAGTGGAGTTTGCTAACTTTATTGCGAGGTGAAAATCTTCTTCTTTACTAGCGCCTAAAGATAGTGTCGTAATCCCTTCAGAAATAAGATATCTATATGCAAGCTCTAAAGGATGCATTGTTTTTGAGTCTTTCTTAAGGAGCTTGCTTGGTGCATATAATTGTCCACCCTTATCAGCAGGAGATATGGCTAAAACACCCATCTTTTTACTCAATGCTTTTTTTGCTAAAGGAATCTTTGATTTATCAAATAAATGCAAATGTAAATTGCAAAAATTAAAAAGATCTGAATCAATAGCTTGATCTATAAGTTCATAATCACCATGTGAGCTAAAGCCTAATTGCTCTGCTAAATTGTTCTTTATAATCCAATTAACAAAAATCTTCCCGGGTCCTTTTAATACCCAATCTAAATGTTCCTTAAGATTTATTCCATGAATAGCAAGATTATGGATTCTATCTATCTTGAGATTTTTTTTTGATTGGTTATATTTAACTTTTAATTGTTCTATATTTCCTCTAGGCAATATTTTTGTTGTTATTACCCATTTATTTTTATTAACTTTTTCTTCTTGTTCCAACTTTTCAAGTGCCATGCCAATCAATTTCTCAGCATTTCCATATGAAGGAGCTGTTTCAATATGATTAATTCCTGCGGAATAAGCAGACTTAATAACACCATACATTTTATCTAAGCTATTAGTTGCTCGCATTGTCCCTAAAGTAAAGATACTTACTTTGGGACCAATTCCAAAAGGTCTTTTTATGGAATTAATGATCACTTTGAAAGTTATTAAATTTGATTGAGGTGTCTTTTATAAACATAATGATAAAATTTAATTTAAATAACAAGCTAATTCCAAATTGTTTTTTGTTTTATGTTTACAGGAATAGTACAAGCTACTGGGAAATTAAATAAGTTAGATAATAAAACAATTATCGAACTTGACAATAATGAATTTGATATAAAACTGGGAGATAGCGTATCTGTTGATGGAGTTTGTCTCACAGTTAAAGAAAATTTTGAGAAAGCTTTTACTGTCGATATTAGCGAAGAAACGCTAGCAAAAACCACTTTAGGTGTAAAATCAGATGCAGATCTAATTGTAAATTTAGAACCTGCCTTGAGAATTTCTGATCGCCTAGGCGGGCATATAGTCAGTGGGCATGTTGATGGTTTAGGAAAAGTTGTTGATATTAAAGAATTAGATAAATCATGGATAATTTCAATTGAGTGGGTTAAGGATTCTTTTGCTAAATATGTAGTTAATAAAGGAAGTATTTGTGTAAACGGTATAAGCTTAACTATTGCTGGCTATAAGAATAATGGAATGATTTTTAATATTGCTATTATCCCTCATACATGGAAAAGTACAAACTTAAGATTCTTAAATATAGGAGATTATGTAAATCTGGAAGCAGATTCTCTTGTAAAGTATGTTGAAAGGTTGCTAAAAAATGAGAAAAATGATTTTGGTTCTTCGCCTAATCCAATTAATAATAACTGGCTAAGAGAAAATGGTTGGTTAAATTAGTTTTAACTAAGTGGAATAAGGTAAATAATTTTCGAATTTTTTTTAATTTCAATCTTAAATGATTGCCCCGGAATTAAACCTAATTTTTTGGTATATGCATGACCAATTAAAAGATTACCATTCCCATGTACTTTGGTTCTGAAATCAGCTTTTCTTCCCCTGCTAAGTCTATTACTGTTCCTACCAGTCAACTTACTACTTAATTTGTATCCTTTAGCCTGAACTAATGCTCTATAAAAACTTTTTTTTAAAACTCTTCCACTAGGTCCAATATAGCCGCATCCTTTAGCTATATCTTGCTCTGATTTTTTACATAACGATTTATATTTTTCAAGTAGTTCTTTTCCTATTAACATTATCTATGAAAATTTATTAATATATATTCTTGCTAAAGAAAAGATTTGTCGCAATAGATTTTAAAGAAAATATATTTAATATTTTTTTTTGGATTTATAAAAGATATAAAATTAGAAATAAGATCACCCATATGCCATCAACGAAATGCCAATAAAGTTCAACAGCTTCCAAAGGAAACATATTTAAATTAGTTATTCTGCCCCCATCAGGCCTTACTTGCCAAGATATTATTAATATCATTAATGTACCAAGAGTCACATGAAGACCATGAAAACCAGTTAGCGCATAGAAGGTGCTTGCAAATAAATTATCCGTTAGAGCAAAAGGTAAATTGAAATATTCAAAAATTTGAAAACCTAAGAAGACAATACCAAATAGTGCTGTAATTAAAAGCCATTTTTGTGAATTTGAATTGTTTTGATTAGAGAGAGCTTTTCCTGCTTTATGGAAAGTTGCACTACTAATAAGTAATAAAATAGTATTTATTGTTGGTATAGGTAGTTCGAGTTCATAAATTGCTCCATCCGGGAGAGGATTTACAGCCTTATAAGTTAGATAAGCGGCAAAAAAACCTGCAAATGTCATTCCATCAGCAATAAGAAATGTAATCAAACCAAAAATGCGAAAATCTTCATGATTTTCAGATATTTTTTTGTTGTTTTCCTTTAATTTTTCTGAGGTCTCAATACTTGTCATAGTTAAATTCTGATGAATAATTTTTTTTATTTAGTAATTGATTTTCCATATCCATAAGGTTCTTCAACTAAAGGAGCTTCTCCTTCCCAGTTTTCAATTGGAGGGGGAGAAGATGTTAACCATTCTGGCGTGAGTGCATTCCATGGATTATCCCCAGCCTTTTTACCATTGGCAATACTTATAAAAACGTTTATTAAAAAAGGGATTGTACTTATTGCCATTAATAAAGCGCCAAGAGTACTGATTTGATTTACAAATTGAAATTGAGGATCATATTCAGCAACTCTTCTAGGCATACCGTTTAAACCAAGCCAATGTTGAGGCGCAAAACATAGATTAAATCCAATAAAAGTTATTGCAAAATGAATAATACCTAATTTCTCATTTAATAACTTGCCAGAAGCTTTTGGAAACCAGTGATAAATTGATGAGAAAATCACAAATACTGAACCACCGTAAACGATGTAATGAAAATGGGCCACAACAAAATAAGTATCATGCACATGTATATCAAATGGAACTTGCGCAAGAGCTACTCCCGTAATACCTCCAAAGACAAAATTAATTATGAATCCGCAAGAAAATAGGATAGCACTGTTTATTGAGATTCTACCTCCCCACATAGTGGCTACCCAGTTGAAAAATTTTATTCCAGTGGGCACTGCGATAAAAGCAGTTGCAATAGTAAAAAATAGTCGCATCCATGGTGGAGTACCACTTGTGAACATATGATGAGCCCAAACGACAAGACCAAGAACTACTATTCCCATTATTGAAAAAACCATAGTTGTATAGCCAAAAAGTGGTTTTCTGCAATGTATAGGAAGTATCTCACTAACTAATCCAAAAGCAGGGAGTACCATTATGTAAACAGCAGGGTGTGAATAAAACCAAAATAAATGCTGATATACAACAACATTTCCACCCAAAACAGGATTAAAAAAGCCTGTATTAGCAACAATGTCAAAACTTAATAAAATTAAAGTTCCTGCAAGTACTGGAGTAGATAAAACTACAAGAATACTTGTTCCGAGCATTGCCCAACAATACATTGGCAATTGCATTAACTTTAACCCTGGTCTTCTTAGTTTCAAAATAGTAGCAATAAAATTAATACCTCCAAAAATGGAACTACCACCAAGTAATAGAACACTGAGGATCCAAATTATTTGTCCGGATTGAGGGGTTGTAATGCTTAAAGGTGGATAGGCTGTCCACCCTGCTTGTGCAGCTCCATCTATAAAATAACTAGCTATCAACATTAAACCCGAAGGTGGTATTAACCAAAAAGCTACAGCATTCAGTCGAGGAAATGCCATATCTCTGGCCCCAACATAAAAGGGAATTAAATAGTTCCCAAAGGCGCCATTCACAACTGGGACAATCCAAAGAAAGATCATAATTGTTCCATGCAATGTTAAAACCTGGTTATAAACATCTCTTGGCATGAAATCAGACATTGGACTGGCAAGTTCAATTCTTATCGCGCTCGCTAATGTTCCTCCTACTAGGTAAAAAAGAAAACCGCAAACTAGATATTGAATACCTATAACTTTATGATCTAAACTAAAACTGAAATATCTCAACCATCCTTTTGGCTGTAAATTTTTTTTGGCTTGATTTTTAGGTTCTATAGAAATTGTCATAAATTAAACCTCTGCTTTACTATTTTTGTTGAACCATTTTTCATAATCAGAAGAATCTTCAACGATTATTGATGCTCTCATTCCACCATGATAAGGGCCGCATAATTCTGCGCAAATTATTGGATATTTCCCTATCCTTGTTGGAGTGAAATTTAGGATTGTTGGTTGACCGGGGATTATATCTTGTTTGATCCTGAATTCGGGCACCCAAAAGGCATGTATAACATCTTTTGATTCCATTTTCATCGAAACTTCTTGATCTACAGGTACGTGTAGTTCACCAGAAATAAAGTTTCCTTTTGGATAATTAAAAAGGAAGGCAAATTGCATGGCTGATACTTCAATAGATAAATTATTACCCAATTGATTGTCTAACTTTGGACTTATACCTGCCCAAATTTTCTCGGAATTTGTATTAACTATTTCGTGATTATGATTTAGTTCTTTCATTCCTCCCATGCGGTCGTAAATGTTATAGCTATATAACCCAACGAATAGAACTACTATAGAGGGGATCACAGTCCATAGAATTTCAAGACTTAAATTACCTTCTAATGAAATACCATCTCCAATCTGTCCTTCTTTTCTTCTGAATTTAAATAAACTATATATGACTAACAATGTCATACCAATAAATAAAATTAAACCAATGATGAATAAAATTCTAAAAAGTTCGTCATAAATAGGTGCGTTAATACTAGCTTCTTGTGGTAAGAGATTAATATTAAATCCAATCCAAAAAGATGAAGCAAATATTAAACTAACAATAATTATTAAATTGAACTTTTTACTTATCAATTTGATTAATAATATATATTTTTAAGATATTACTTTTTTAGAATTTTGCATTATTTTGGGATGCTTAAATTTAATAAATTCATAACTTCTTAATAATTAGATGGTCAATGTTGTATTTATAAAAACTTTTTTAATTAATATGTCAGCAAAGAAAGATTATTATTTATATTTGGCTTTTTTATAATTAAAACATTTTGATTTTATTAATATTTGATCTTAAAAACTAAATTATTATGCAATCAATCAAATTATTTTTTCTTGAAAAATACAGATATTTCTGAAGCAAAATATAGACTTTCGTTGATTAGATTAGGGAACCATAGTGTTTTGGCTATTATCGCTTTAATATCCATTGGATCAGCAACAAGGGTCATGGAGGCAGGACTTGCTTGCCCAGATTGGCCTTTATGTTATGGAAATTTTTTCCCTGCTAGTCATATGAATTTGCAGGTTTTTCTAGAGTGGTTTCATAGGCTAGATGCCTTTTTTGTAGGGACAGTAATACTTGCGCAATTTATACTCTCATTGATTTGGAGAAGATATTTACCCTGTTGGGTTCCTAAAACATATTCTATAATTTTATTCTTAATTGTTTTGCAAGGTTCTCTTGGTGCTCTTACAGTTATAAATACTTTGGCATCAGTAACAGTAACAGCTCATCTATTAGTAGCTCTTCTTATATTGATAACATCCATATTTGTTAATCAAAATTTAGAGATCAAAGAAATACAAAGTGAAAAATCAGGGGAAAGAATTCTATTTAGTCAGATATTCTGGTGGAAAACTTCTATATGTTTTCCATTGATCTTGACCTTGTTGCAATCAATTATTGGGGCAAGGCTGGCTTCAACTTGGTCAGCGCATTTATGTTTAGATTTTCATCAACAATGTATAAACTTAAATATTCATAAATTATTTGCTATCCCTACAGGTCTATCTATTTTAATCCCAATTTTTATTTCTTTTTCCTCTAAGCAATTATTTGTGAACAACAACAAATTATTGATATCAATTTTTATTCTTCTAGTTTTACAAATATCATTAGGTTTTTCTAGTTTAGTGACTAATCTAAGTCAACCATTTATTTTAGTTTCTCATCAACTAATAGCCTCATTACTAATTGCGACTTTATCAGCATTATTTTTTAAACAACAAAATAACTTCAATTTCATTGAAACCAAAAACACAAAATTAATTATCAACTAGTCATGAACAATAGTTTAGAAAGTATTAGTCCTAATACATCAATTAGGAACGAAGTCGTCCCCTCAAGAAAGAGAATAAAACTTCCTCCTTGGTTAGAAGTCGCTAAACCTAGATTAATCCCTCTTTTGTTGGCTACTACACTTGGAGGAATGGCTTTAAATGAAGATTGGCCATTATCCTCTCCTAAGCTTGTATGCACTTTAGGAGGAGGTGCTTTAGCCGCTGCCGCTGCAGGAGCCTTAAATTGTTTGTGGGAGATAGATTTAGACAAAAGAATGCTAAGAACAAGTAATAGAGCATTACCTTCTGGTAAATTATCAAAAAATACAGTTTTTCTTGGCGCTGTTTCTTGTACTTTTGCTGCTGCAATGGTTTTAATAAGTGGTGTTAATTATCTTGCTGCAGGTCTTACTTTATTGGGTTTGTGTAGTTATGTAATTTTATACACAGTTGTCCTTAAACCAAGAACTACTAAAAATATTGTTTTTGGAGGAGTGGCTGGAGCTATACCCCCTTTAGTTGGAGCTTCAGCGGCTACTGGACATGTAGGTCTTAGTGGATGGTGGTTATTTGGTTTGGTTATGTTATGGACTCCTGCTCATTTTTGGGCTCTGGCGATTTTACTAAAAGATGATTATTCCTCAGTAGGTATCCCAATGCTACCCTCCGTGAAGGGATCTGTTTTTACTGTTAAAGCTATTTCGCGTTATGGTTTTGCTACTGTTTTTATGAGTATCCTAGGAATCTTTGCTTTGCCTGAAGGAGGTTTACTTTATGAGATTATGATTATCCCTTTTAATGCAAGATTAATACAATTAATTTCTAGATTAAAAGATTCACCTGATGATTTAGATAAGTCAAAAGGTTTATTTAGATGGTCAATTTTATATATGTTCGGAATATGCCTTTTACTAATACTTTCAAGAATAGGACTTGCTGTTGAATTTGAGGAACAGACCCTGACATTAGTCTCTTCAATGTTTTCTGGACTTAATAATTTACCTTTTAATTTGGTATAAAATAATATTATAAATATTTAATTGATGCATATTATCGAAACAAAAAGTCTTTCAAAATCTTATAAAAGTGTAAAGGCCTTAGATGGATTTAATATTAGAGTACCTAAAGGCACTTTATTTGGGATATTGGGACCAAATGGTGCAGGAAAAACTACTTTTTTAAAAATACTGGCTACTCTTATTAATCCAGACGATGGAGAGGTTTTTATAAACAATATTGATTTAAAGAAAAGTCCTAGATCAATTAGAGAGTTAATTGGTTATGTTGCTCAAGATATTGCTTTGGACAAGGTTCTTACAGGAAGAGAATTGTTGGATTTTCAGGCAGATCTTTACCATATCTCAAAGCCAAAAAAACATGAAAGAATTGAATCTCTAATTAATCAATTGGATATGAAAGAATGGATTGATAGAAAGTGCGGTACATATTCGGGTGGTATGAAAAGACGTATTGATTTAGCCGCAGGCCTTTTACATTTTCCAGAAATACTAATTTTAGATGAACCGACTGTGGGCTTGGATATCGAAAGCAGAGAAATAATTTGGAATTTGATGACAAGCTTAAAAAATCAGGGAGTGACAATCATTCTTAGTAGTCATTATCTTGATGAAATTGATAGGTTGGCTGACTATGTCGCAATAATTAATAGTGGAAAAGTTATAGACCAGGGATCTCCAAGTGATTTAAAAAATAAATTAGGAGGTGATAGAGTGTCCTTGAAGGTAAAAGAATTTAGTAATAAAAAAGAGTCTGAAAAAGTCAAAGAAATTTTAGCGAATATCAATGGTATATCTCAAATAGTAGTTAATGTATCGCAAGGATATTCATTGAACTTTATCGCGGAGAGGGGAAAAGATTTGATCAATAAATTAAAAGTCGAATTGGCATTTGCTAAATTTGAAATCTTTTCTTTAACTCAAAGTCAGCCAAGTTTAGATGATGTATATTTACAATCTACAGGTTATACATTGCAGGATGCTGAAATCTCAATGGCAGGTAAAAGAGATTTAAAAAAAGAGTCAAAAGAATCTATGAGATAATTGAATTTCGTGGATTACCTTTATAATGCATTTATTAGAATTCTAGTTTAATGGAATTACAAAATTACAATATCCTTTTTTTATATCAAGAAACATTTGCTTTAACAAAAAGATTGTTTATTCAACTAAAAAGAAGGCCCTCCACTCTTTTTGCAGGAATTTTACAGCCTATTATTTGGCTGTTCCTTTTTGGAGCTTTATTTACTAATGCTCCTAGTAATTTTTTACCAGGAGTTGATTCATATGGAAGTTTCCTTGGAGCTGGTTTAATAGTATTTACAGCATTTAGCGGTGCTCTAAATTCTGGATTACCCTTAATGTTTGATAGAGAATTTGGTTTTCTAAATAGACTTTTGGTTTCACCTTTGACAAGTAGGATATCAATTGTTTTATCTTCCTTCATATATATCACTGCCTTAAGTCTTATTCAGAGTTTAGTCATTATGTTAATGACTTTTTTATTGGGATATGGATTTCCAGATTTATTGGGTTTAGGGATCGTATTAATAACACTTACTCTATTAGTTTTTTTTGTGACATCGTTAAGTTTAAGTTTGGCATTTATACTTCCAGGTCATATAGAGTTAATTGCTTTAATTTTCGTAGTAAATTTACCTCTCCTTTTTGCTAGTACAGCTTTGGCGCCAATCTCTTTTATGCCAAATTGGCTTGGCTGGATTGCTTCTTTTAATCCCTTAACTTTTGCTATTGAACCTATAAGGTTCGCGTATTCTAATCATCTTAATTTAGATTCAGTAGCTTTAAGTGCACCTTATGGAGATTTAAGTTGCAGAGATTGTATAACATCTCTTTTTGTATTGACATTAATATCATTGATAATTATTAGGCCACTTTTAAACAAAAAATTAGGATAATAAAAAATCTGATTATTGAATCATTGAAATTCTAGTTTTAGAGATTTAATATAAGAACTTTGATCAAGTTATTAGGCTACTGTTGATAATCAAAGCAATAAATTTATATTGTGTTTTTAACTAACCAATAAACTCAAAATTATTCTCACATCATACCAGGCATACCCATACCACCCATACCAGGCATACCCATACCACCCATACCAGGCATACCCATACCACCCATTGGATCTCCACCACCAGCTGGGGGCTCTTGCTCTGGCTCAGGAATATCTGTTATTGAAACTTCTGTTGAAAGTAGCATAGATGCTATTGAAATGGCATCTTCTATCGATAATCTGATTACCTTAGAGGGATCAAGAATTCCTGCTTTATTTAGGTCTTCGTATTGACCAGTAGAAACATTGAAACCTTTTTTAAGTCTAATTATTTCTGAGACAACAACTTCACCATTAAAGCCCCCATTCTTAGCAATTTGCTTTGCTGGTTCCACTAGTGATTTTGCGACAATCTCAAGCCCTGTTTTTTCATCATCAACTAAGGTGGATTTAAATTTGATAAGTTCCTCAGAAATTTCTATTAGAGATTGTCCACCGCCAGCTACTACGCCTTCTTCTATCGCTGCTTTGGTCGCATTTAAAGAGTCTTCAATTCTGAGTTTTTTATATTTCATTTCTGTTTCTGTTGCTGCTCCAACTTTGATAACAGCTACACCACCAGATAGCTTGGCTATTCTTTCATTGATTTTATCTTTGTCATATTCAGAATCAGTAATCTCAAGTTCATTTTTTAATAGCTTTACTCTTTCTTTTATAAGGTCTTTTGTATCTTCATAAGCAACAATTGTTGTTTTATCTTTTGTAATAGTTACCTTCTTGGCTTTACCCAAATCATTAAGAGTTACCTGATCTAGAGACATTGATTTGTCTTCACTAATAAGGTTGCCACCAGTAAGAATTGCAATGTCCTCTAAGGCGGCTTTTCTTCTCTCTCCAAATGAAGGCGCTCTAACAGCTGAAACATTTAAAACTCCTGCATTTTTATTCATTACGAGAGCTGTTAAAGCTTCACCTTCAATATCTTCAGCAAGTATTAGAAATGACGAAGATGATTTTTGAATTTCCTCAAGTATTGGTACAAGTGAATTTAGGTTTGAGATTTTCTGGTCGGTAATTAAAATCTTTGGATCTTCTAATTCACATAATTGTCTGTCTTGATCAGTGATGAAGTAGGGAGAGCTATACCCTCTATCAAAAGACATCCCTTCTGTTATGTCCAGTTCTGTTTCAAGTGATTGGGATTCTTCAACAGTTATTACTCCATCTGAAGTTACAACATCTATAGCTTTAGTAATTATTGAACCTATTGCCTCATCTCCACCAGCGCTTACAGTGGCAACTTTTTTAATATCAGTTCCTTTGATTTGAATACTTTTTTCATTTAATTTTTTTAAAACATGTTTAAGAGCTACTGACATGCCTCTTTTTATATCCATGGGACTTGCTCCCGCCGCAATGTTTTTTAAACCTTCCTGAACCATTGACTGAGCTAATACTGTGGCTGTAGTTGTTCCGTCTCCTGCTTTTTCTTTTGTTTTTGAAGCAACTTGCTCAATCAATTTTGCACCAAGATTTGCAAATCGATTTTCAATTTCTATTTCTTTAGCAACAGCTGATCCATCTTTGACTACATCAGGGGAACCAAATTCTCTTTCAATAACAACATTTTTAGCTTTTGGGCCAAGTGTAACTTTTACAGCATTTGCAACGGTGTTAACTCCTTTCTCAAGTGATTCTCTCGATTCATCTGAAAAACTCAATTGCTTTGGCATTGTGATTTAGTCTTAACGCATTTATATTCTAATCTCCCATAGAAAATAGTAATTAAGCATGTTTTTTTAGTGGGGAAAGCCGAATTTGTTTAACTAATTTTCCACATTTAAAAGAAATAAAGGTATCTTAAGTGTATGTATGATACCGGCAACTTAATTTTTTCATTGACTGCAATTTTAGCTGTTGCAATGACACTTATATATTTTCCTCTTAGATTTTTTCTCACATTAACTGCAAGAAGTAGAAGATTAAAACTTCTTCAAAGAATAAGAAGATTAAGAGATGAGCTTGGTCAACCTTATGAAAGTAACTAGCTATATATTCATTCCGCCATCAATGCTAATTGTTTGGCCTGTAATATACTCACTAGCTGTACTAGAAACCAGAAAGTCAACCAAGCTTGCGATTTCCTCTGTGCTTCCAAGTTTGTTTAATGGAATAGCTTTGAGAATGTCTTCATAATTAAGTTTTTCAGTCATTTCAGTTTCTATAAAACCAGGAGCAACAGCATTTACCTGAATACCTCTTGAAGCAAACTCTTTAGCACAAGTTTTTGTGAAACCAATGACTCCTGCTTTGGCAGCTGAATAATTTGCTTGTCCTGGATTTCCTATTAACCCAACGATAGATGTGATGTTAACTATTTTTCCAGCTCTCTGTTTAAGCATGAATTTAGATACTGATTTTGTACATAGAAAAACGCCCTTTAGATTTGTATTTAAGACCTCGTCCCATTGAGATGATTTCATTCTCATTAGTAAACCATCCCTAGTTATTCCAGCGTTATTGATAAGAATATCTATTGAACCACTTTTTTCAATAATCTTATTGATTGATTCATTTACGGATTCTTCATCAGCAACATTGAATTTTAATTCATAAGAATTAGTACCCAAAGATCTTATTTGCTCTACTACTTCTTTTGCTCTCTCTTCTGATGATGAATAATTTACTATGACCTCAGCACCAAGTTTCCCAAGAGATATTGCAATCGCTTTACCAATACCTCGGCTTGCACCAGTAATTAAAGCGACTTTTCCAGACAAACATTTTTTTTGATTCATTGTATTAATATGATTGAGAATTTTAGTTGTAATTGTGTAATGTTATAACTTTTATTTATAATTATCAAGAAGTGGGATTTATTTTTCTGTGCACATACTTATACCTGCTGCTGGAAGTGGATCTCGGATGCAAGCAGGAAAAAATAAATTACTTATAGAATTAAAAGGTAGACCAATACTTTATTGGACCTTGAGATCTGTTCTCTTATCAAAAAAAATAAGTTGGGTTGGAATAATTGGACAACCACATGACAAAAAAGACATTTTAAGGGAAACTAAAGAATTTCATCAAAATATAAATTGGATAACTGGTGGTAAAACAAGGCAGGAATCTGTAAGGAATGGTCTAAATGCTCTGCCTGAAGATGCTAAAAAAGTCTTAATTCATGACGGAGCGAGATGTTTAATTCAACCAGATTTATTTGATAGATGTTCAGACGAATTAAATTTATATGATGCTGTGATTGTTGCAAATAGAGTTACTGATACTATTAAAATTGTTAATGAAAATATGATTATCATAGATACTCCAGATAGAAATAATCTTTGGGCCGCTCAAACTCCACAAGGCTTTTTAGTATCTAAATTAAAAGAAGCCCACAAAGAGGCCTTAAAAAGGGATTGGTCTGTTACTGACGATGCTTCTTTATTTGAAAAATTAGATTGGGATGTCAAAATAATTGAGGGGAATGATGTAAATATAAAAATAACAAATCCATTTGATTTACAGATAGCTAGTGCACTTTTGCCAGAAATTAATAAATAAATGTCTGTACATCAAGCGATCCATTATTCCCATTTAATACTGAGTTAAAACCTAATGGGATGCATGCATTACCAGATGTATGGCCGATAGGTAGATCAATAACAACAGGGATATTAAATCCTTCTAAACGATCTAAAATTAAATTTCTAAATAATTCTTTTTTACTTATGTTTTCATTTGAGTCAAAGAAATTCCCAAAGCCTATTCCTGCAACTCCCTCTAATTTTTTTGTAACTCTAAAATAAGTCAACATTCTGTCAATTTTATATATATCTTCATTAATGTCTTCGAAAACGATTATTTTTCCAGTGAGGTCTGGTAGATGATTGGTTCCAATTAGAAATGAGGCAATTGTCAAGTTAGTTACTATTATTTGACCTTCTGCAATTCCCTCTTTAAGTGGATTTCCTTGAATGCATTCAACATGTCCTTCAAAGAGTAAATTCTTTAATCTATCAATACTCCAAGACGGTTCACTAGATAAGGTTGAAATCATGGGGCCATGGACTGAACCACTACAACCATGTGCATATTTGGATAATAATAATGAACAAGGATCTGAAAATCCCACCATCCATCCATCATTCCATAAGGGGTTTTTTTCCAAGACTCTCGCCGAGCCCCAACCACCTTTGGCAAAAAAAACTAATTTACTGTTCTGTGCTTCTTGGATTTCTTTGAATCTGATTTCATCATTCCCCGCATAAGAGGAATATCTCCTAGCAATAATATCATTTTGCTTAATTCTTAATCCCCATTTTTTTAAAATCTCTAAACCCGCATTGTGCTGAGATTCATTATCAATAAATGAACTTGATGCAACGATATAAACTTCATCCCCTTGTTTAATTCTTTTAAGCATATACTTAAATTTATTTAGAAATTATGAAACCAAGTAGAAATAAACTTCCATAAATAACTTGATTTCGAAAATGGGTGCTTACCAAAGATATGCATTGCTCTTTTCTCTTAAAAATTTTTATAGTATCTCTCTGCATTAAAATAGAAGTTATAAACCAAATTGGCCAAAATAAATAATCAAAATCACTTAATAAAGCGCTGCATCCCAAGAAAATTGAAGTACATAAATAACATAATTGTACAGCTTTTTTTGTATGCGAGCCCAAATGAATTGCCGAGCTATTAACACCTATTTTTATATCGTACTTTTTGTCTGCTAAAGCATAAACAGTATCAAAACCAAATGTCCAGAAAATAGTAGCCAACCAGCAGAATAATAATACAAAACTCTTTAAGTCACCTTTGACTGCAGCCCATGGAATTAAAACCGCAAAACCCCAACAAATAGATAAAAAAAACTGAGGAAACTTAAACCATCTTTTAGTTGATGGGTAAATTAAAATGAATGGCAAAGCTAAAAATGCTAGTGATAGAGATAAGATTGCTCCTTCCCCTTTAATTGATATAGTCAATACTAGGCTTGCTATCATTAATAAAATTAATATAAAAAAAGCCATAATCTTATTAAGTTTATTAGCTGCGAGGGGTCTTTCTTTAGTTCTGGAAACTTCTTTATCAATTTCACTATCCCAAAGATCATTTGCTACGCATCCAAATCCACTTACTAATAAACCACCTAAAGCAATTTTTATTATTAGGGAAAAATTTTGCTGACCGTTGTTAGCTAACCACAAACTCCATCCTGCAGGTATTAATAGAATTAATCTGCCAGAGGGTTTATTCCAACGTAATATTTGCAGAATAGATATTAAATTATCTTTTGTTCTTTGAAGGTCCACTAAAAATTTATATGCATAAGTGTAAATAATCTAACGCAGTTAACAACTAAATAAAAATTAAGAATCAATTTTAAGTATATTAATTATTGACTTTGAAATCTTTATAGTTTTTAAGATCAAAATAAATGCAAAAAACATTCAAAGATTTACCTTCAAAAGAGATTTATGTAGCATCAATAGATATTGGTACAAATTCCACACATCTATTGATAGCTCAAATAAATTTAAGTCTGAAATCATTTTCAATTAAATTTACAGAGAAATCAACCACAAGACTTGGCGAAAGAGATGAAGAGGGAAATCTTAGAGAGTCCTCTATCCAAAAAGTCTTAGACACTCTAAAAACATTCAAAGATTACTGTACAAGTTATAAGGTTACTGAAATACTAGCGGCGGCCACTAGTGCAGTTAGAGAATCCCCCAATGGTGGTGAATTGATTCAACGTATAAAGGAAGATATTGGTTTTAAAGTGGAGTTAATAAGTGGTGTTGAGGAGGCTAGGCTTATATATTTAGGAGTATTGTCAGGGATGGCATTAGAAGATAAATCCTACGTAATTATTGATATTGGTGGTGGTTCTACTGAATTAATCTTAGCTAATAATGAAGATACTCAAGCTTTGACTAGTTCAAGAGTAGGCGCGGTAAGGTTAAAGAATGATTTTTTTGATAAAAGTTCACTCAGTAAATCTCGAGTAGATTTTTTAAAGACTTTCATAAAGGGCTCTCTTGAACCTTCAGTGACAAAAATCAGGAAAAGGTTATCACGCAATGAGAGAATTGCTTTAATTGCTACAAGTGGAACTGCTACTTCTTTAGGAAATCTAATTTCATATGAATTAACTCAGTCAAAGCAGAAGATGCATGGATATCAATTTACTAAAAATGATTTAGATAAGATTCTTGAGAAATTGATTAATATGTCAGAATCTGAGAGAAGAAAAGTACCTTTCTTAAGTGAACGAAGAGCCGAAATAATTATACCAGGAGCATTAATATTAAATACTTCAATGGAGATGTTGGGAGCAGAGGAATTAACATTAAGTGAAAGGTCATTGAGAGAAGGATTAGTAGTTGATTGGATGTTAAGGAGAGGAATGTTAAAGAGCAAATTTACGATCCAGAGTAACGTAAGAAGGACAACTGTCCTGCATCAGGCCCAGAAGTTTGGAGTTGACGAATCACGATCTGAGACGTTACAAAATCTAGCAATGAGTATTTATGAACAGACTAAAAATATTCTTCATGATGATCAAAACAATATTGGAAAAAATTTATTATGGGCAGCTTGTTATTTATTTACTTGTGGTAAGCATATTAATTTAAGTGCTTACCATAAACACTCTTGGTATTTAATAAAAAATTTTGAATTACTAGGATATTCTCATTCAGAGATAAATATTATTGCTTCGATAGCGAGATATCATAGAAAGACTTTACCTAAGAAAAGACATGAATCTTGGCAGACTTTAAACACAAGAGAAGAAAAAAAGATTGTTCTTGAAATGTCATTGATTTTAAGATTAGCCTCTGCTTTAGATAAAAGACCAGATTCTTCTATTAGTTCAATTGATATACAATTATTAGATAAAAAACTATTATTTAGAATTATTCCTTTAGATTTAAATAAAGATCTTTTACTAGAAAAATGGAGTTTAAAATCTTGTTCAGATGTTTTAAAAGAATTGAAAGATTTGGAATTAGAAGTCTCTTAATTTTGCTTAATTAATTCTTCTTTATTAGTTTCATGAAGACTTTCTGAGATTATATTAAAAATGAGAGAGGAAGTAGATAAACCAACCAAACCAGAAATTATTACAACTAAAATAAAGAAGAAAGGATTCTGTTTTTCTTTTGTATTTTCTAAATCATCAGTTGCGGTAGTATTTTGGATTTCAGCTTGAGGCGTAAATTCAACTTCTTCTATCGTATTACTTTTATTTATTCTCTCGAATTCTCCCATAATAGGTATATCAATTCTCAATTTTTCTGATATTCTCTTAATCATTGCCCTGACAAAGACTTTTTCTGGTAAAAGATCTTCTCTTCCTTCTTCAATTGCCTTGAGTTGTTGTTCGCTAATTTTTAAAATTGATGCTAATTCATTAATTGATTGATTTCTACCTATCCTTGTTTCTTTTATAAGTGTGCCTATTTTTGTTAAAGAAAAATCATTTATGGATTTCTTTTTACGAGAATTTTTATTGTTTCTTTTTTCCAAAGTATTCAATTTTTCACTAATTATAATGATTTATTATTTTCTAACAACTTTAACCGACAAAATACCCCAAGGGAGAAAATCAATTTATTTAATTAGGCCGAAATAAGTGCCTATAATTTGGGTCATATAAATTTGATTGTTTTTTAAAATTGCTTATTGCAGGACTAATAATATATATCGTAGTTCTAATAAGTTTTTGTTTCTCTGAGAACTTATCCATGTCTTGGAGTTCAATGAGCTTTGTCCAACCATCCTCCCAAGATACTCTATATCCAACTATTACTTTTGTTGTTGGAGGATAAAACTCTAGTAAGGTTTCTTGCACACGTTTTACATGTCTTGCGCTTAAGTAAAGACATAAGGAAGAATTCAGTTTTGCTAAGTTGCTTAGTGACTCTTTATCAGGCATTCCTGTCCTTCCTCCTGCTCTTGATAAAATTATCGTCTGAGTGACATCTGGAATAGTTAACTCCGCTTGGTGGTATGCGGCAGTAACTTGGAAAGCACTAATACCTGGAATCACTTCCGATCCAATATTTGATTTATGCAAAATATCAATTTGTTCAGCTATCGCCCCGTATAAGCAAGGATCTCCATCATGTAATCTTATAACTTTTCTACCTTCTTTTGCTCTTGCAATCATCATGCTTGTGATTTTGGTTAGATCAAGAGAACTAGTTTTTATCTTTTCGGCATTTGGTTTCGCGAAATCTAATATTTTCTCAGGTATTAAAGAATCTGTCCAAAATAAAACATCAGCTAATTGAATGATTTTCATTGCTTTTATCGTTAATAGGTCAGGATCTCCTGGACCAACTCCTACAAATGAAATCTTTTGAGTCATCAATGATTCTTATGAGTTTTTAATTTTAAAAAATATAACCATATTAATCCAGACGAAAAAAGGCAAATACTGATGAATTGTGCCACTCTTAATCCTCCCTCGCAAAAAGGCGGCAAGGAACCCACGCAAAGAGAATCTGTTCTTAAGCCTTCAATCCAGAATCTTCCAAAGCTGTAGGTGATGATATAAGTGCAACTAATTAATCCTGGAATTATAAATTTTGTTTGAGATTGTTTATTGAAGATATAAATTAATAATATAAAAATTAGAAAATTCCATATTGATTCATATAGGAATGTTGGATGAAAAAAATTAGAGTTAGCAAATTCCATTGGCCTATTAACTTCGGGAATAAAAATTTTCCACGGCAAATCTGTCGGTAGACCAAAGGCTTCATTATTGAAGTAATTACCCCATCTTCCGATAGCCTGGCCAAGCACTAACGAAGGTATGATTATGTCAAGAATATTTTTAAAGGGTATTTTTTTTGATCTGCAAAAGAAAAAGATTGATAAGCATCCGCCAATTAAGGCACCATGAATTGCAATTCCACCTTCCCATACAGCTAAGAAAGAAGGTAATTTGATTGTAAAATTTAGTAACCTTATATTGGTAAAAGAATTGTAGCCAGTGAATTGTCTTAGCTCAAAAAAAACGTAATATAGTCTCGCTCCTATAATAGAGCTGATAATTAAGGACGGCAAAAGATCTGTTACGTTGCTTGGATCTATTCCTCTTATCTTTGCAAGCCTCTTTGATATGTTTAATCCAACTAAGACTGAAATTGAGATTAGAAAACCATACCATTTAATACTATATGCTCCTATGCTTAGAATTTCTGAACCAGGAGAAGTTGGGAAAGAGAGGTAGAGATGCATTAATTGCTATTTCAGATCCCTTCTGCGGCTTGGACTTTTTCTACTTGTTTTTTCTTAAGAACTAGAAGGATTTGAGTTAATCCAACTCCTATAAAAAAGGCAATAAGGCCAATTATTCTGTAGGGGCTTTGTAGAACAACTTCGGTATCTAACTGACCAAAGCCACCAACGTTAGGATCTTTTGTCAGTGGATCACCAGCTTTGATCTCATCATTTAAATTTACAATAATTTGCGTGCCAGCAGGTAGATTTTCTGTTGCAGTATTACCATCATTATTAGTTATATCAATTGCTAAGGAACCATCATCATTTGTATCTATAGAAGTAATGGTACCTGAAGCGGTTGAAGTGAATAATGAGTTGTTGCTCTTTTCGCCAGTTGGATAGACTTGTCCTCTTCCCCTATTAGCACCAACATGTATTGAATACTTCCCATAATGATATTCTTTATTAGTAGAAGGGTCTGGGGAAAGTACTGGGAAAGTAATTTCTTTGTTAGTGTCTCCAGGTAAGGGGCCTACAAGGATTATGTTATCTTTATCTTCACTGTAGTTAGTGAAATATACACCTTCTGTTTCTTCTTTTATCTCATCACTCCATCTATCTTGTGGAGCAAGTTTAAAGCCATCAGGAAGCATTACAACTGCTCCAACCTGTAGAGGCACTTCTGATCCATCTGCTCCGATTTCTTTAAGATCTTTTTTATAGGGAATTTTTACTACAGCTTTAAACACACTATCTGCTCCGACTGATTGAGGAACCTCTGCAATAGTTGGCATTTGTGCGAGATGACAGTTAGCACAAACTATTTTCCCTGTGGCTTCTCTAGGGGATTCATAATTTTGCTGAGCCCAAAAAGGATATGCATTAACTGAGTTTGGTGCAAATAAGAATCCAATAATAACTATTATTGAACAAAAAAAGTAAAGTGTTTTTTTCATGATTTTGGTTTTTAAATTATTCATAATCTTTTAAGCCCACCATGGTTTTTCATTAGTCCTAAAGTCTGTTTCGGTCCATTGTTTAACAATAACTGCATCATCATCAACATCAACATGAGCTAAAGCTAAGGAAAGAGGGGCTGGTCCTCTTACCACTTTTCCCTCGGAATTATACTGACTCCCGTGACAAGGGCATATAAATTTGTTGGCCCCGCTATCCCATGGAACAACACAACCTAAATGTGTACAAATAGCATTAAGACCAAAATCGTTTATTTCACCATTATTTTGAACTATTAAGTAAGTAGGATCCCCTTTTAGACCTTGAACTAAACTTCTATCTCCAGGCTGATGATTTGCAAGCCAACCTGTTTTTGTGACTGGGTTGCCGAATTCATCTTTTGCAGATGTTCCACCACCTCCACCACCTGCTCTGAGTGGCATGAAATAATTTGCGACTGGATATAAAGCTCCTAATGCAACGCCAGTGGCTGTTCCAAATGTTAGAAGATTCATAAATTGCCTTCGACCCATGGAAGGAACATCATTGGAACTTAATTGAGTCATTCGATACTATGATCTGTTATTTATTAGCTATTATGAATCAAATCGTACTCTTTCTGTTAAAAATAGATAGGACTTTTAATAATTTATAGGTTTTTGCGTATTGTTAACCAACGTCTAATCAAATGATGAAACCTTTAAAAGTAGAAGAAGTGATTTTCTATTTAATAAATAGATGGGGCAAAAGATATGATTTCAGATTATTTAAGAGGCAAAACTGCCTATATTTGCAAATGATGTGGAAATATCTTGAGCAGGAATCGTTCCCCTTATCTGAAGATGAATATACAAAATCACTGGCGGAAAAAATTGATATTTTAAATCGAGGTGGTTACTCAGATGAGGTAAGAAATTGGCTTTTAACTGTTAATTCAAGGCCAAGGTTAGGTAGAGCTGTTAGCCTCCAACTTAAAATTAATGAGAAGATGAGAGAGTTTTTTCTTTAATTGATTCGGATAGATAAGTAAGGCCAGTGCCTACAAAAAATAATAATATTATTGATAAAGATAGAAGAGACATGGTTAGTGGATCAGTAGATGGAGTAATAACGGCAGATAAGATGGCGGAAAACATCACAACTATTTTCCAATTTGAGATCATTTTTTCTGTTGTTACTATTCCTAGTGAACCCAGAATGAATTGCAAAACTGGTAATTGAAATGCTACTGCAGTGCTAGACATTAGTAGAAGCACAAAATCAAAATATTTTTCAATAGACCATATTGGTTCAACTATATCTGCCCCAAACTTAATGAAAAAACTTACTGCAGCAGGAACTAAAACCCACCATGAGAATAATAAACCAAGAAAAAATAATATTCCTGAACCTAAAACTGCGGGTAAAATAAGACCTTTTTCCTTGCTCGTTAATCCTGGAGAAATAAATAGAATTATTTGATAAAAAATATATGGTAACGAAATAATTAAACCCGTATAACCAGCTATTTTTATAGCAACGAATAAGAATTCACCTGGCGAAAGTTGTAATAATCTAATATTTTTTGCTGGAATTTCTAAGAAATTTATTATTGGCTTTATAACTAAGAAACTAAAAAATATTGATATTACGATGGATAAAATGGAATTTATTATTCTTTGTCTTAATTCATCCAAATGCTCGGTAAAAGGCATACTTTTATCGGAGTTTAATTCTAATTTGTTATTGACATTGCTCATTGAAGCTATCAAACATTAATTATTTATAATTGGATATATTGAATTAATTCTTTGGATTTGTAGGGTCGGGAAGAAGAAATGGAGGGCAATCATTTAGTGAAGATTCTCCATAAGTTTCATATTCTCTATAACCGCCCATTTTCCCATTGGTTTTCATTAGGGCACTTACAAAAGCTAGTAATAAGAACACAGTTGGTGCCCCAATTATTAGAGCAGCACCAAATAAATATCCAACTATGAATTCAGGGAAGGTATGGTTACCTAAAAATTCATGAGATCCTAAAAGAAAATCAAACATCTTAAAAATTTTTTTCTTTATTATAATCAAAATTTAACTTTCACGAATCTTTTTTATATAATCTTCGCCTCTTGTTGGATTTCCCCATAAAATTTGTTGTTTCTTAAAAGAAACGCAACCTAATCCGCCTTTATTAATTTTATTCAAATCTTTAATATTGACTAAATTAATAGGCACTTTAAAATTGCCTTTCGCTTTACTAAAGAATGCTGCAATATCTGCAGATATTTGAATATCATTAGATGTTGGATCTTTTACTGATGATTTTAAAACTACGTGACTTCCAGGAGACTCTTGGGCATGAAACCAAAGGTCTCCTTTTTTGGAATATTTGAAACTTATTAAATCATTTTGTTTCATATTTCTTCCAACTTGAATTACTAAATTATCTGGGGACTTAAATTCGATAGGTGAGAAATTATAAAAGTTCTGCTTCTTTTTTATTGTTTTTGATTTTTCTCTTAGATTAAATTCCTTCATTAGTTCCGCTTTAAGATCTTCTAGTTGATTTAGTTTAATTTTTAGAGACTCAAGATTTAAATAATTTAAATTTTCCAACATTACACTGTATTCATTTAACCTTTTAATTTTGTTTTCATAGATTCTTATTCTTTCTAAAATTAAATTTTTTGCTCTTTTTAACTTTTTAGTTTTTTTATAGAGTTTTTCAGCTTCAAGTATATTTTTTTTCTCTAAATTGGGATTTAGAAAAATATTGTCCGCTTTTTGTCTGTAACTCTCGAAGTTTTCTGATTTGTTTAGTAATTCTTTTTGATCATTCAAGTTTTTAAGCTCTAAGCTCGATTGTTTAAAGATAAGATTTTTTATTCTTGTAAATAAATTACTAATTCTATTTAGATCCAAATAATGAGAATAGTAATCTTCTAACTGCTCAATCAAATACTGGTGCTCTCCTTTTTTTATATTATTCTTTGGAATCCATACAGAGTAAAAATAATTATCAAAAATTGAGTATCTGAAATTATTAGTATTGAAATTAATTATCCATGTTTTCCAGGCCTTAAATATAATTTCTAAATTTTTTAAGTCTATATTCTCGATATTTTTATCCATCAAGTTTTTTGTTTTTAAATTCGCAAAGTATTCAATTTGTCTAGTTAAAATTGGACTTACTCCTTGATAGTTGTTCATTAGACATTTTTTTAGTTCTTGAGGTGCCACAGATAAGGTTTTTAACCAATCTTCAAAAGATTCATTCTCGTTGGGTTCTTTTTTATAATTTTTTGGAGGATCAGAGTAAGTTGATCCTGTAGAAATAATCCTAAAACTAGATTGATTCGACTTAATCTGTTTGCCAGCACTAATAATTTTAAAATTTTTGTCTAAGTAAAAAAAATTGCTATGTTTTCCCATTAATTCAATTATCAAATATTTAGTGATTGCTTCTCCTGGCTTCTTTGCAAACTCAAATTTAATTACTCTTTCATACCTATCTTGATGAATCCCAACTAGAGCCATATATTTAAGACCATAAGTAAGTTGCTTTGCAAGAGTACTTTCTGCTCCTATTCTCTCTGGTTTTCTTATACATAGAATCCTTGCGCAATCTCCTTGCCAGCTTATCTCAACCCATTGTTGTTTCTTAATTCCTCTAAAGCAGAGTTGAATAGTATTTGATTCAGGTTGTTGAGCCTTTTCGAATTTTGATGGTAAAATTTCTACTGATAAATAATGCAATATGGATTTGATCGAGGTTATGTCCATTATTTGAGGAACACCTTTAGGCATTATTATGAGACTTCTAAGAGTAACAATTTTACATCAAAATAATTAATATGAAAAACAAGGGTAAGCTTATTATCATTACTGGACCTAGCGGAGTTGGGAAAGGGACAGTTGTAAAAGAATTAATAGGAAACAATAAAAACTTTTGGCTATCTATATCTGCCACTACAAGACAGCCAAGAAAAGGAGAAATACATGGTAAGGAATATTATTTTTATAACAGAAAAGAATTCAAAAAGAAGATTAATGAAGGTTTATTTTTAGAATGGGCAGAATTTGCTGGAAATCTCTATGGAACACCAGCAGAGTCAGTAACAGAGAGAATAAATAATGGAAAGATGGTTATTTTGGAAATTGAGGTTGAAGGCGCTAAGCAAATACGAGAGAAGTATCCAGATAATTTATCAATTTTTTTATTACCTCCTAGCATAGAAGAACTTGAGAGAAGGATAAGGAATAGAGGGACTGATGATGAAAACTCTATATTAAAAAGATTAAAACGAGCACAACATGAAATAGAGTCATCCATAGATTTTGATTTTGCTATTACAAATCAAAATGTAGATGACTCTATAAGAGTTATTTTGGACTTGATTAAACCTTCTAATTAGCTCATAGGATGGAATAACAAGTCAGGGAAGAATCTATTGAATTCTATAATTATCCCAGCAGTCATGGTTAGCCATATTGCTGCTACGACGGGAGCTGATCTGATGAATTTTGTATTTAAGATTTTAAACATTTGAATTAAGAGTAATTACTTGGTTGAACTAACGGGGGCCATTGAGTGTAATATTTTTATCCTCTTCTCTAAGTTCCCCACTGCGACCTTGCTTATTTGCTAGTAGCGGCCATTGCGCTCCTTTGACAAGACATTTCTTAGCCAAATCAAAATCAATAATGATTTCCATCTCTGCAGGGTTTTTAGTCTTTTTGGATTCAATCAAATATTCTCTGCCAGACCAACCTATGATTCCTGCAATGTATATGAAAAGAACTCCAGGGATTAATAGGTCACCTTCATGGCCTCTATTTAGTAATGCACCAAATGGTTCTAGAGGAGGACCAATTAATAGATGTGGTAATCCATCATCACCGCAAAGGGCTTTACCATATCTTTCGAACCTAGCTAGGTCCTTTGGAGTAGTGGCTGAATTAGCTCTTTCGATGAATTTAGGATTCTCTGAACAAGTTTGGAGAGCAGATGCCGTAAATTCAGTACTAGCTCTATCAGCATTTAATGTTGGTCCGTTAGCAGCAAAGGCTAATGGAGTAATTCCAACAATTAAAAAAACCGAAGTTATGATTGAAAAAAAGAATTTCATGAGTTGCAATCTTTAATTCCGTTATTTTTGGTAGGAAATTAATATTAAAATAAACCAAATTCAAGTCTTATATGCATAAAGTTCTAGCTATTGAAACAAGTTGTGATGAGACTTCAGTTTCTGTGGTGTCCAAGTCTAGTGATTTTTATAAAATCCATTCAAATATAATAGCTTCTCAAATTAAGGATCATGCCAAGTGGGGAGGCGTTGTCCCAGAGCTTGCCGCAAGAAAACACCTTGAACTTTTGCCAGAGGTACTTGAAAAAGCTCTCGAATCCTCCAGGACTGACTTTAATGAATTTGATGCAATCGCCTCTACAGTGGCTCCTGGGTTAGTTGGGTGCCTAAGAGTGGGTTCTATTACTGCTAGGTCTCTTTCTTTGTTATATTCAAAACCCTTCTTGGGTATTCATCATTTAGAGGGGCATCTATCTTCAATTTTATTTTTAAAAGATTACCCTAAGCCACCATATCTTGTTTTACTAGTTAGTGGAGGACATACA
The DNA here is from genome assembly GCA_913048245.1 of uncultured Prochlorococcus sp. Lineage (GTDB taxonomy): Bacteria > Cyanobacteriota > Cyanobacteriia > PCC-6307 > Cyanobiaceae > Prochlorococcus_A. The sequence goes on from CAJWWR010000007.1 coordinate 41,307, forward strand.
GAACTTATTAAGTTAGGAGATGGTAATAGTATGGAGAGACTTGGAAGAAGTCATGATGATGCGGCTGGTGAAGCTTTCGATAAAGTTGGAAGATTACTAGGCTTAGGATATCCTGGTGGACCAGAAATAGAAAAAACTGCTAGGAATGGCGATCCTTACAAATTTGATTTGCCAAAATGTAAGATATCGGATGGGAAAGGAGGTTTTCTGAAATATGACTTCTCATTTAGCGGTCTGAAAACAGCAGTTTTAAGATTGACGCAGAAGATTAATGAAAATCAGGAAATATTACCTATTGAAGATATCGCCGCGAGTTTTGAAAGAGTTGTAGCAGAGGTTCTTGTCGAAAGATCAATTCGTTGTTGTGTTGATTATAATTTACTTAATATTGTGGTCGTAGGTGGAGTAGCAGCAAACAATACATTAAGAAAAATTATGATTACTGAAGCCAAGAAAAAATCCATTAAAGTTTATTTAGCTCCTCTGTCACTTTGCACTGATAATGCAGCAATGATTGGAGCCGCAGCCTTATCTAGATTAAGTAATTGGAATTGCCAAAGTTCCTTAAAACTAGGAGTCTCGGGAAGGTTGCCTATCAACTTAGCTTCTTCACTTTATAGGAAGACACCTCCTTTCTAAGTATAATTAAATGAATAAAAAAATTAACAAAATTGAAAGAGAGCCAGAAAAACTAGTCGATAAATCTGAGCTTAATTTATGGAAACGAGGTTTTACTCCTCAAGCGGAAATATGGAATGGTAGAATGGCAACTATAGGAATTGGTTTGATATTAATATTAATTACTTATTTGAATAGAATTTCTTAATTAATTAAGTTTTTTAAATTTGTAAATTAATAAATATTTTTATATAGTTGATAAAAATATTAAAATTGATTTAATCAAATAGATTAGTTCTTTTAATTATCGGAAACTTATATGACGCCTGAAAGGCTTGGATTATTATGGGGTATTACTGTTTTTGCAGGAGCAATAGCAAGGTTAGTTTCTTCAATTACAGGTTTTCCAAGTGTAGTAATTCTTTTGCTTTCTGGGCTTTTTATAGGAAGATCTGGACTCGGTCTTGTTGAGCCCTTGGATCTGGGACAAGGACTTGAAACAATTGTTGGCTTATTGGTTTGCTTAGTCCTTTTTGAGGGCGGATTAAATTTGAGACTGCCGGAAGGGAATATTAGAAATACTGTATTAAGAATTTCATTCTTGAGATTAATTATTTCTTTGGCAGGAGGAATAATAGTAGCCCATTTGTTTGCTGGGTTGTCATGGGAAGTAGCGGCTGTGTACAGTGCGATTGTTTTAGCTACTGGACCTACTGTAATCTCACCATTAGTTGAACAAATAAAACTTGGTTCCCCTTTGTCAGATGTTTTAAAGGCAGAGGGCCTGGTTTTAGAGCCTATAGGTGCTGTTCTTGCGCTGTTACTACTTGAATTTCTTTTAGGCGATTTGCATGGATTAAAAGAAGTTTTTATTGCTCTAATGCAAAGATTAGGCGGTGGGATTTCCATTGGAATATTTGCAGGTTGGTTATTATCTGAGTTGTTGAAGAAAATTAAGAATAAGTCTTCTTTTGGAATAGAACTTCAAGTAACAGTTGGGATTATTTTCTTGGCCTATGGAATTTGTGAATATTTCCTTCCAGAGTCAGGTTTACCAGCATCAGTAGCTGCTGGATTTATCGTAGGTAAAAGAGAAACAATAGATAAGGAGAGGCTCGATACTCTTATAGGTGAATTAGCTCAGTTGGCAATTACAGTGCTTTTCCCATTGTTGGCATCAGATGTAACCTGGGGCGAATTAAGTCCCCTTGGTTGGGGTGGAATAATATCCGTCTTAACAATGATGCTTGTTGTTCGACCAATTTCAGTATCTTTAGCGACTATTGGTCAAGGCCTCGAAATAAAGCAGAGAATATTTCTTGCTTGGTTGGCGCCTCGAGGCATAGTTACAGCTGCTGTAGCATCTCTTTTCGCAATAAGACTTGAACAGGCTGGCATATTAGGCGCAGGACGTCTTCAAGGATTAGTTTTTTTAACCATTCTAATGACGGTAGGCATTCAAGGCCTTACAGCTAAACCCCTTGCGAAATTTCTTAACTTAATAGATTCATAAAACTTCTAAAAATTCCCTTATTCTTTTATTGTCTTCCCCAATGAGCGATAATAGTTCCCAGCTTTCTATTAAATCTGGCCCATTAAGGCATCTAAAGAAAGACATTCTAAGAGATCTCATTAATAATCCTTTCTTGATTCCATGCTCTTTGGAAATAGAATTTAAGATTTCCTTGGCCAAATTATTATTAAATATTTTTTTATTGTTATTCAGATACCCTAAGACAAGCTTTAGGATGGTTTTTGAATCATTACTTTTCAGGAAATTTAAAGCATCATCTGTTATTTCTGGTGTCTCAAAGAATGGTTTAGACAGATAAACAACATCATTAATTACTGTTACAGAATCTTGAGCCAAGCAAGTTAATTTTAGACCCCATTCCTCAGATGGAGATGACCATCCTTCTTTTTCCCAGCACTCTTTAAATAGTTTGTGTAATTCATCTCTGCTCATTGATTTTATGTATTGGGCATTTACCCAATTTAGTTTTTCCCAATTAAATTTTGCTCCGGATTTATTAATATTTTTTAAATTAAAATTTTTAGCAATTTGGTCTAAGGAGAGAATCTCCTCTTGATCTTTATTTGGAGACCATCCTAAAAGCGCCATGTAGTTTGACATTGCCTCAGGAAGATATCCCATATCTTTAAATTCATCTATAGATGTTACTGAATCACGTTTTGAAAGTTTTTTCCCTTCAGTATTGAGGATCAAAGGAGTATGAGAAAAGGATGGCAAATTAAATCCAAGTGCTTTGTATAAAAGAATTTGTTTAGCGGTATTTGAGATGTGATCTTCTCCTCTAACTACATGAGTAATATTCATGAAATTATCATCAACCACAACTGCTAAATTATAAAGAGGTTCTCCAATCTCATATCCATTAGCTCGCCTGGACAAAACCATATCTCCCCCAAGATCTTTGCCTAACCATTGAATTTCACCACGTATTAAATCATTCCACTCAATCTCAACATCCTCTTCAATCTTAAATCTGATAACTGAAGTTTTACCTTCTGAAATGTATTTATCTATCTCATTAGCTGTCAGATTCCTATGTCTATTATCGTGTTTTGGAGGTAACCTCATCTCTTTTTGTTCTTCTCTAAGTTTCTCACTCTCTTCTTCGGTTGTAAAACATCTATAAGCAAGCCCTTTATCGAGTAGTTGCTTAATCATCGATTTGTGAATGTCGATTCTATTGCTTTGTTTAATTATGTCTTCGTCCCAATCTAGCCCAAGCCATTTTAAGCCATTTAGAATATTTGTTGTAAATTTCTCTCTAGAACGATTAATATCGGTGTCTTCTATTCTTATGAGAAATTTACCATTAGTTTTTTTTGCATATAACCAGTTAAATAAAGCTGTTCTTGCTGTTCCTATGTGTAATGAACCAGTTGGACTAGGAGCTAATCTTAAACGGTTTTCCAATGAGATAATTATTAGAACGGGACCGACGGGATTCGAACCCGCAACTTCCGCCGTGACAGGGCGGTGCTCT
>CAJWWR010000008.1 GCA_913048245.1 uncultured Prochlorococcus sp.
TTTAACTAAATATCTAATTGTTAGATGAGAGAAAGGATAATGGGATATTGGGTTCTTTCTTGGATAGGTTTAATATCCAATATTATTGCACTCCCTGTAATATCCTTAGTAGTTATTTATGGACCTCCTTTGAAGGTCGCAAATATGACTCTGGCAATTAGCCTTGGCTGGCCAGCTGCGATTGTTGGCATTATATCCTCAGCGGCTTTATTGGCAGAGAGGAAATGGGGAGTAACACTTACTCTAATATCACTATCTATGGTTATTGCAGGTACACTTCCTTATTCTATAGTCAGACTTATTAGTATTGGGGACTTTCTTGGCCTAGGAGGAATAACACTATTGATATCAATTTTAAGTGTATTAGCGTTAATATATTGGTGCTTGCCTAATCATAAAAAGCGAATAAGATTTTAGATTTTAATACTAAGAAAATGTATTATTTTTAGAAGTTGGATACTGAATTCTTCTATGTCTTATTCTTTTCCATACTTTCAGGAATGATTTTTTTATAAGAAAGATCTCCGCTTTTGACAAATAACTTTCTGACAATTGACCATCCTTCTCTCTTGAGCTTATAATTCCCGAAATGGTTTGATAAGCCTCTTTATCAGTTGCGTTAATATCCATAGCCCTGAGCGCCGCTTCACATCCATCAGCCAACATTAAAATTGCGGTTTCTTTTGATTGAGGTATTGGCCCCTTATATCTAAATTGATTTTCTTCGATATTTTGCCCCTTTTCTCTTGCCTTTGATAGAAAATATCCCATTTTTAAAGTACCTTGATGTTCTGGGATAAAATCTGCTATTGGCTTAGGTAATCTATTTTTCTTTGCGATTTTTAATCCCTCGTCTACATGTTTCTGAAGTATTTGGCAACTTTTTATTGGATCATCTAATTCTTCATGTGGATTTGTACCTTCAGTTTGATTCTCAATAAACCAATTCGGTGCATGAAGTTTTCCAATGTCATGATATAGTCCTCCTGTTTTGATTAGATCCACATCGCCTCTAATCATTCTTGTAGCTTCTTCTGCTAACCCACAAATTAGTAATGTATGTTCATATGTACCTGGAGCTTCGATAGATAATCTTCTTAAAATAGGGTTTTCTTGATCGGCTAACTCAAGAAGTCTTGCTTTAGTCAATAATCCAAAAACTGATTCAAATATCGGCATTACTAGGTTAGTTATTAGAAGTGAAACTAAAACAGCTACAGACTGAGAATATATTTTATCGATAGGTAAAGAATTCTCAAGCCCAATTAAAGGAGTTTTATCATAGATAAGTATCGACTCTACTATGAAAACTCCTAGAGATACAAAAATAGCTAATTGAAGTAATTGAGCCCTATTTCTTACCTTTCCGCCAATTATTGCAACAATAATGGCACTAATAATTGTTATTAGAAATAAATCATTATTGTTAAAGGCAGTGGAATCTGGCCAATTGATTGCAGAAACTGCAACCCAAGTTAAGGATGTTAATGTACCTAATCCTTGAGAAATTATAAGAGAGGGTGGAACAATAATCGCTATGGGGTTAACTTCAAAATTAGTTTTTATTACTTGTGCTAGTAATAGAAAGCTTAAAAGTAATATGACTTGGTTGAAGGAAATCATCGAATTCTCTTTCTTTGAAACAATTATCAAGGCCGAACAATACAAAAAGGTTTCTAAACTAATCTTTAATAAGTCAATAAAAATAATTTCTGAATTTATTATATTTTGATGTGAGGAAACTAAGACTATAAAAATACTTGTTAAGAAAATAATTAGTCTCTCTATAGGTTTAAAACTTTTTGTTTTTTTTGAAAGGGAAACAGTTCTTCCCAATTTCATTTCAATTCTTTTTACTAGTCTTGTAAGCTTTTGCACAGAATATTATTAAAACTATTTCATTAATTTAGAATTATAGGCATCCTAAGAATAAATTGGAGAATTATTTTTAAATGACATTAAAGTTAGATGGCAAAAAATTATCTTTATCTATTGAAGAGAGGCTAAAAAAAGATATCATTTCTCTCCAAAACAAATCTATACGACCACCAAGTCTTGCAGTTATAAGAGTAGGTGATGATCCGGCAAGTGGGGTTTATATCAGAAATAAAGAAAAAGCATGCGAAAGAGTTGGAATTAAGAGCCTTCTTTTTCATCTGAGTCAGAATTCCTCAAAAATAGATGTGAGTAATTTAATAAAAGATCTTAATAGTGATAAAACTGTTGACGGCATTTTATTACAACTACCGTTACCTGGCCATTTGGATTCTATTAAGTTAATAAGAGAAATTGATCCTAAAAAGGATGTTGATGGGTTGCATGAACAAAATATAGGCTGCTTAGTTCAAAATCAGTTAACACTTAGGTCATGTACTCCTGCTGGAATTGTTAATCTCTTGAGATCTCAAGACATAAATATAGAAGGAAAGAGAATCGTTGTGGTAGGAAGAAGTATATTGGTAGGTAAGCCCTTGGCTTTAATGCTACTAAACCTAAATGCTACTGTTACTGTTGCACATTCTAAAACTAAAAATTTAAGAGAAATTTGTAGAGAAGCAGATATCTTAATCGTCGCTATAGGCAAGCCTAATTTTATTGATTCAAGTTTCATAAAAAATGAAACGGTAGTTGTTGATGTTGGGATACATAGATTAAAAAGTTCAACTAAAGATGCTTCTCATTTGTGCGGGGATGTACTATTGGAAGATGTTATTCCTAAAGTATTTGCGTATACACCGGTTCCTGGTGGTGTTGGCCCAATGACAGTAACGATGTTGCTGGTGAATACTACTTTTAGTTGGCAGAAACGATGTGGATTAAATTCTACAGTGGATGATCTACTATCATAAAAATGAATATTAGATCAAACTTTTTTTAATATTATTTATGAGTCACGTGATTAATTCTGATTTTGAAAAATATTTACGAGAAACAAAAGAGATTGTTGAAGATGCATTGGATTTCTCATTAGGCCCTGAGAAACCAGATATACTTAGAGAATCAATGAGATATTCTTTATTAGCGGGTGGTAAAAGAATAAGACCAATTTTATGTCTAGCATCGTGTACTCTTGCAGGAGGAGATCCAAAATTGGCCACCCCAACTGCCGTTGCCATTGAAATGATACATACCATGTCACTTATTCATGATGATTTGCCTGCTATGGATAATGATGACTTAAGAAGAGGACGTCCTACCAACCATAAAGTATATGGAGATGCCATAGCGATTCTTTCTGGCGACGCCTTGTTAACCAGGGCTTTTGAAATGGTTGCACTCAGGAGTCCTGGTGTCGATTCTGAGAGGCTAATAAGGGTGGTAGGAGAATTATCATTAGTAGCTGGAGCTCCAGGGTTAGTTGGAGGACAGGTTGTTGATCTCGAATGTGAAGGGAAAGAAGTTGATTTGGAAACTTTAGAGTATATTCATTTACACAAAACCGGGGCATTGCTAAAAGCTTGTGTAAGAACTGGGGCAATGATAGCAGGTGCTGATGATAAACTTTTAGACTGTTTAACTACATATGCTGAGGGCATTGGCTTAGCATTCCAAATAATTGATGATATTCTTGATTTAACATCAAGTAGTGAAACATTGGGTAAAACTGCTGGTAAAGATCTTTTGGCTGACAAAACTACATACCCTAAATTATTAGGAATGGAGGAATCTAAAAATAGAGCATTAAAACTTGTCGAAAATGCTAAAGAAGCTATTAGACCATGGGGCGAGAATGCTAATCATTTAATTTCACTTGCAGATTTTATCACTAATAGAGATAGATAATTTAATTTAAATGCTATGCAAGAATTAACAGATTTATTGAATAACAAATTACTTTTTTGGAGTCTAATTGCATGCATTTCTGCTCAATTATTAAAGGTTGTTTTCAATTTCTTTGCAAGTGGTGAAATAAAATTTTCAGTAATTTTTGAAACAGGTGGTATGCCCTCTAGTCATTCTTCGCTTATGACAGGTATTGCATCAGGAATCGGCCTTGAAATGGGATTCGACCATCCTGTATTTGCCCTAGCAGTAGGAGTTGCTTTAGTTGTAATGTATGACGCTTCTGGAGTAAGGAGATCTGCCGGAATGCAAGCTACCGAAATTAACAAAATTTCTACCCAATTAAGTCTAGATAATCAACTGAATCTAAAAGAGAAACTTGGTCATACAAAACTCGAAGTTATTGTAGGAAGCATAATAGGTCCATTTATAACTCTAATGGGAATGAGATTTGTTGGTTCTCCATTAGATTTATTTGATTACATTGTGACTTTCTTTTAGTTGGATTTTAGTAAATTATTTATAAAGTTTTTTGAAAGCTCGTTACTACTAGGGAAATGAATATGTACCCAGCTGGCATGGACATTCCCTGAATGCCAGCCTTCATCTTTAAACTTATTTCCCCAAGACTTAATTTGCCAGGGACTTGTTGGTGGAATAATTAAATCTTTGCCTAGTTTATTTCTTATATTTTTTGTGACCTCTATTTGCCAATAATGAAATTCATGCCCTCTGGCTTCTTGATTTTTCTTGATTATCAATGAATCTTTTTTCCCTTTTATGTACCTATAACCAACACTCAGATTTCCTTTCTTCGATGTGAAAGGAAGTATACCAGCCATTTTATGAGGAGTTCCTTGCTCATCAATTATAAAATCTCCTAAGATCATCATTCCTCCGCACTCAGCATAAATTAAACCGAGATTTCTAAATTCTCTTAAAGATTTGAGACTTCTTTTTGAAGAACTAATATGACTAGCATACCTTTCTGGAAAGCCGCCAGGAATAATTAGAGCTTTCGCCTCCTTCGGGATTTCCTCATCATTAAAAATATTCCATTTAATAGTAGGTATTCCAATATCATTTAGGAATTCGACTGTATCTGGATATTGAAAATGAAATATTCTGTCGTCAGCAATAGCAATGGGTCTTTTTTCATTTATTTTGAAGGGAAAATTTAGGGTCGTGGAACTCAAGTCGTTTTTTATAGGTTTTAATAGGCTTGCAAGGCATTTCATATTAAGATTTTTTTCGGCAAAATCCGCAAAGTAATTTATATCAAGTATTTCTCTTATTTCCTTTGGTGAAATTAAACCTAGATTTCCTTTCTCTAAGTAAATTTTCATATTTGACGGAAGAAAACCTAGGATTTTAATACCTTCATTTTTGAATACTTCATTTAGTAGAGTTTTATGTCTTGAAGAATTCACGTTATTAAAAATAACTCCTTTGAAATTTAAATTTTTGTCGAATTCTCTGAATCCTTTGATTAAAGCTAATAGTGAAGCCACCTGGCCTTTCGCATTCACTATAAACACTATTGGTAAATCCAAAATTCTTGCTACATCAGCCGTACTTGAATATTGTGTTGAGCCTAGACCATCAAAAAGGCCCATTGCTCCCTCTACTAGTGAAAGATCACTTAAGGTTGAATATTTACGATATGTTTTTTTTATCCAATTTTCACCACTTAAAAAAACATCAAGATTTCTACATACTGGATGTCCAATTGAACTAAGTTGTTGTTGATCTAGATAATCTGGGCCAACTTTGAAAGTTTGTAGTTTTAATCCTTTGGTGAAAGCCCAGCATGATATTAGTAACGCAAGAGTAGTTTTACCATTGTCTGTTGCGGGTGCCGAAATAATACAAGACATTTCGACTAACCATAGATAGTATTAAATATTTTTGAAGAAATATGTATTGAATTTTCAAATAGCGGGCTTGTATTTCCTCTGCTACTAGCAAGTAATTTGCTTACATTTGATTCTGATGAAGAATAATAATTGGGAACCACAGACTCTATTAGGTGCATGTTAGCCATGCCACCTGCCTCTAATCTCATGCATTCAGCTGATTCAGCACCTAATATAATACAAGTATTTTTTTTGGGGTCTTCACTGATTTTAGAAATTAACCTTAACCCAATTACTTGTCCTGGGTAAATGCTTGTATTTCCCAATGGTATGGAGTTAATAATGGCCTTAATCTTTTCTCCGTTTTTTCTTGAAAATTCAATTTCTACAAAATCTGATTTCTTTTCTGATGATAATATTTCCCAATCCAGCTTGTCGCTGATCCAGGCAATTAAAAAAAGAGCCTGTATTATATGATTGCCTGCAATATCAATATCAACTTCGCTTATATGATTGAGGATTTCTCTCCTAGAAGGCGGGTCAAAAATCATAGCTACGGATTCTCTCCAGCTTTTGAGTCTCACCCAATTGAGATCATTCACAGTTTTCTTAGAATTCAATATCTTCATCAGAACATCTAAGCATCTCTTTTCCTGTCCATTAGCAGTATCAATAATAAACCTTCTAGCATTTTTAGAAAATTTATCAAAGATACTTGGAGAATCATCAAGACTACTATTCCACCATAACCATGTTGGCAGATCATCCATAGATAAGTTCTCAATAATATCTGAACCTTTTGATGATATGGATTCTGCATCACCTCTTATTACGATTAAATCTCCGCAAATAGGTTGATTGATAGAACTATCACCCAGAGGACAATATGCGGAAACAAAAGTTTGCAGTTTAGTTCTCTTGTCATAGGTTGGAGCTAAGGTTATAAGTCTTCTGGGATTTAATGTGCTAATGGAGGATTCAAAAAATTGTCCTCTAAGGTCCTCTACTTTGTCATCTGATGCGGTTTTGTGGAGCACCTTTATAAGTTCCTGGCTGTTGAGTGATGTTGATAGTGGGAGTTTGTTTTCTAAGATTAGTTTTTTGGCAATTCCTATTATTTCCTGACTTAAATTCCCTGTAATAGGACCGTTTATTAGTTTGTTCCTGACTAATAATTGTTCAAGCCAGGCAGGTTGCCAAACAATTAAAGAGAAAGTATTAGCTCCTGAAGTATATTCGTTTTCAGAAATCCAGAGTTGTTTGAGATAGTTTGAAATCTCCTCAGGAGGAAGCTCTAATGGTGTTTGGAGGGTTAATTGTGGTTTCATTCTTTAAGAAAATTAGGGTCTACGCCAGAAAATATTATCTCGTGACAAAAGTTGATCAGCTTCAGGGGGACCCCAGGTTCCAGATTCATACTTATAAGTTGGAAGTTTCCAAGGGGTATTTTCCATTAACTCTATTAAAGGGGTATATAATTTCCATGCGGCTTCAACTTCATCATTTCTTGTAAATAAAGTTGGATCACCTAGCATTGAGTCTGCCAATAATCTAACGTAACCCTCGTCGGATGGTTCTCCAAAAGATTCATCATATGAAAAGTCCATTTGTACAGGTCTTGATCTCATTCCAGAACCTGGGGATTTAACTTCAAACTTAAAAGTAGCCCCCTCATTAGGTTGAATTCTTAGGATTAGTTGATTGGGTGCAGGATTAATAATAGTGGATTCAAATAAATGAACAGGAACGTCCTTAAACGTTAAAACAATTTCACCTAATCTTTTAGGCAACCTTTTTCCAGTTCTTAAATAAAATGGCACTCCTTGCCATCTCCAATTATCAATAAATACTTTTGCTGCTATATAAGTTTCAGTGGTGCTATTCGGGTTGACTCCATTCTCATCTCTATAACCATTTAGCGGACTTGTGATGTCACCACCTTTCCCATACTGGCCTCTTACACAACATTGCCACGGATTTATTTCATCGGCTAGTTTTGCGGCCTGAAGAACCTTTGCTTTTTCGTTTCTTATAGCCTCTGGATCAAACTTGCCAGGAGGTTCCATTGCTGTAACTGCCAGCATTTGTGTTAGATGATTTTGGAGCATGTCTCTTAATGCTCCTGAGCTTTCGTAATAACCTGCTCTATCCTCAACACCAACTGTTTCAGATGATGTTATTTGTATATTGGAAATATAATTTCTATTCCATATAGGTTCAAAAATTGTATTTGCAAACCTTAAAACAAGAATATTCTGAACTGTTTCTTTTCCTAAATAGTGATCAATTCTAAATATTTGGCTTTCATCCGCACAACTTTGAACAATCTTGTTTAGTTTTCTAGCGCTTGAATAATCTCTGCCAAAGGGCTTTTCTATAACAATCCTGCTTTTTTTGGGATCATCAATTAATCCAGCTTCTTTTAGAGCTTTGCATCCACTTGCGTAATAATTTGGTGAAACAGATAAATAGAATGTTTTATTGCCATGGGTTGCTTGTTTCTTATCAATTAATGACAACCTTGATGCAAGTTTCTTTACTTGTTTTCTCTCTTGAAGATCAACTGGTTCATAAAACAAGTAATTAGAAAATATTTCCCACTCTTTGGGATTATCAGAAATTTTGTCTGATAATTTGGATTTCATTTTTTCTTTGAAAACGTCGTCTGTCCAAGGTCTTCTAGCACAACCAATAATTGCAAATTCACTTGGAAGTCTTCTTTGCAGGAAAAGTTCAAATAATGCCGGAATTAATTTTCTATGAGTTAGATCACCACTTGCACCAAAAATAATTAGGGATTGAGGCGATATAACTCTCTCTTGTCTAAGGCCTATCCTTAAAGGATTACTTAAAGATGGTTGCATACTTTCATAGAATGCTATCTATAAATAGATTCGACCTATATTTGTTAATAAGCTACCGAATGTGTCTAAACCAAGAAGTATGTAATTAGTGATTTTTAGAAAATTATCTAATAAGTTTCAACATGCCAACGACCTGCCTTCTTAAGTTGAGGTCTTAATTCTGCCCAATTCAATCCCTTCGCTTCAGCGGCCTTGGTCATCGCATCATCTATTCCAGGTTCCATACCTTTAAGTCCACAAAGGTAAATATGAGTCTTTTCGTTTTCAATCATATTAAATAACTCATTTGCAGATTCTAGTACTCGGTCTTGAATATACATTCTTCCACCTTTCTCATTTTGCTGTTCTCTACTAATGGCTTTAGTATATTTAAAATTGTCTGGGTATTGTTCTAGATATCTTTGCAAATCTTCCTCATATAGAAGATTTGCAGATTTCGGTGCGCCCATAAATAACCATGCTTTCCCCTTAAAGTTCCAATTGTTTTTCTTTCTTTCACTTTCTTCAAACATTCTTCTTAAATAAGCTCTCATTGGGGCAATACCTGTGCCTGTAGCCAACATAACTATATTGGCATCTTCTTCATCAGGAAGAAGCATCTCTTTACCCACTGGACCGGTAATTTTCACTTTATCTCCAGGTTTGATATCACACAAATACGTTGAGCAAACACCATTAATTGTCTCCCCATCTTTTTCATATTGTAGTTGTCTAACACATAGTGATACTGTTTTACCCTCGAAATTATCTCCATGCCTTGTACTCGCTATTGAATAGAGTCTAAGTTTATGAGGTTTGCCATTCGCATCTTCTCCAGAAGGCATAATGCCAATACTTTGTCCTTCAACATAATTTAGGAAGGGATCACTTTCTGATAAATCAAAAGTAATATGATTTACTCTTCCAATGGCCCCATCTTTAAGAAGGCTATAATTTTCTATTACAGTGCCTTCAAAGGGTGTTTTGGGTCTGTAAATATTAACCGGTACATCTGCATGTTTCTTTTTAGTAGTTGCAACTGGCTGGCTAACTGTTTTTGGAGGATTAGCAACTTTTTCCGACTTATTTGTCTTTTTAGGGGTTGTCTCTAATTTTTTTGTTTTAATATTTTCAGAAAATTCAATTGCCCTTTTGTTAAAAAAAGTCATTATCAGATAAAAGACTCCAATGACTACTGGGATATGCGCTAATCCACCTGCGATAACTTTTGCTTGCGAGTAAACCATTTTTTGATTTGTTTTATACGAGACTATCAACTTGTATATTAAATTGGATGAATTTTATAAAAATGGTTACGTTTTGAGATCGGGATAAATTAACATAAAAAAATTTTTCTTTAAATTTAGGATACTTTATGAGTATAGTTACTCATAAACAATTCCTCATTAAGATAAAAACTTATCTATGAACTCTTCTAAAGGATCAGCCAATTTATCTCAGAATGACTCTTATGAGACAATTGAGCAGACTATGGAGAAACTATCTGATGGGGCAAGAAGATTAGCCGCGCAATTAACAACTACAGCTAGTTTTGATTCTCTTTGGAGAGTTTTAACGGATTATGATCGTTTGAACTTATACATACCAAACCTTTTAAGTAGTAAGAAGCTTTACAAGAACAACAATAATATTCATTTACAACAAATAGGTGCCCAAGATTTTCTAGGGATGAAATTTTCAGCAGAGGTTATTTTAGATTTATATGAGAAGAGAGAGCTTGGTCAAATAACTTTTAAGTTAATGAAAGGGGATTTTAGAAGATTTGAAGGAAGTTGGAAAATACAGAAAGTTAGTGGTTCAGATAATAATTCTTTGATTTACGACCTAACTGTCAAAGGTTGTCAATGGATGCCAATAGGCATGATTGAAAAAAGATTAAAGCGAGACCTTTCTGATAACCTGATAGCGGTCGAAAAGCAAGCTAAAAAATTTTCTTAGTTTAAATAGCCCCAAGGGGATTCGAACCCCTGTCGCCTCCGTGAAAGGGAGGTGTCCTAGGCCTCTAGACGATGGGGCCATGGATAATAAGCATCATAGCTGATAAGAAATTAAGAGTAAAGCTAACCCTTCGTCAAGTCTTTTTCATTTTTTTTCTTGACCTTGCCAAACTGGTACAGTGAAATGGAAGCAAGAACCCTCTTTGACTTCAGATACTACCCATATTCTTCCTCCGTGAACTTCAATAATTCTTCTGCAAACTGACAAACCAATACCAAAACCAGAAGTACCCTCGGAAGTCTCTGGAAGCCTTACCCTGTCAAGAAAAATTCTTTTTTGCTCACTTTTTGGAATTCCAGGACCTTTGTCACATATTGTGATTTCAACCCACTGATTAGTTTTGTGAATCAATGAGATCTTTATGTATCCTGAATCTTCTGAAAACTTTACGGCATTTTCTATTATATTAAGAAAAACCTGCCTCATTCTTCTTTGGTCTGCATAAACACAAGGCAAATCTGTTGGGATATCAGTATCTATTTCAATATTTCTAATACGCCAAAACTTTTCCAATTCAAGAATTGCTTCAGCTGTAACATTTCCTAACTCAATTTTTTGAGGGTTAAACAATGCTTCCCACCTAGTGGTGCCAACTTCTAAAAGGTCTTGTGATAGAAGTTCTATTTCCTCTAATCTTCTCTTTATGACTTCTTGTAATTTTTCTAGATTAATCTGGCCAAGCTTTTGACTTTGGATTGCGAGACTAGCAGCAGTCAATGGGGTTCTTAGCTCATGAGCGACCATCCTTAATAATCTTTCCTGTGATTCAATTCTTTTTATTAAGGTTTCATTCTCTTGCCTAAGAACTAATAATTCATCTTCTAGGAGTATTTCTTTTTGAGTTGTAACACTATCTAACTTTGATGCTTGAATATTTATCCCAAGGTTCTTGACAAGACCTTCTTGTTTCCATCTTGGGAGCCAAGTTTTTAATTGTTTGTATATATTACTTCCGGCAAAGACTTGTTTTGGTGAGGGGGCGATTTTTATAAGTGCTGGTATTGCTACCAATCTGTGAAGTTCCAGTAATTCAGGCTGTTCGGAAGGATCAGAAATCTGCAAGGATATATCAAAATCTGATTTATTTGTATTGAGGTAATCAATTAAGGATTTTAAGTCACCTCGCGAAAGATGACTTCTCGTGGCAACCAGAATTAGCTTTAGCTCTTTTTTCTCACTCAACATTAATTCACCTGAGGGTTGAAAAGCTGTCAATGCTTATAAAGACATTAAGATATTTAAACTATTTTTACAGATAAGCTATGAAATAGATAGTGCTAATACTCAAATGATTGCTATTAATCCAAGTATTAAATTAACTAGCCAAATTTCAAAGTCGCCTGATATTGCCATAGACAGCAATCTTAGAAGGTGGTTTTCCAGGAATTTAGGACTTTGGAAATCTCAAAGGACATATTTTCTTAAAGAAAAAAATAAAACCTACAATGTCTGCATGTTTCTTAAAATAGAATCTATCGATAGTAAAAAACCTTGGCAATCTCATTATAAATTTAGCTGGTATCCCGAAAAGGAATTTAAATTTTTTGATGAAAATCCAAGATATCAAAAGAAAGGTTCAATGAATGCTTATATCCAAGGCCATCAGTTAATTAGAGAAAAGTTCTATTTATGTGATAAAAAGGGGTTATCAAATATTAAGCAGGTAGATGAGCATGAAATGATATTTGAATCCAGTTACCAAGACTGGTATATTTTGGAGCATACAAGATTAGTCGATATGGATAATTTTAGATATAGGGTTATTTATTCTTGGAATCGTAATAATATTGAAATTGTTGAAACACACCATGAGGAGAGAGTCTCGTTTTAGTGTATTTTGGCTATTTATTTTGAAATAATGTTATGTTAAATAATATTTAGCTGGAAAATATGTTTAGGAAATTTTTCATCAATGCAAAATTAGGTTCACTTATCACAACTCCTATTATTTTTACAAGCTTTTTTTTTGGTATTAATTCCTTTAGTAAGAAACTTTTAGCTGAAACAAATATATATCCTGCAACATATGAAGAGTTAGCTCGGTACGAATGGATGGGAATAAGTTATGTTTGTATATCTAGAGAGATGAAATTTAATAGAATTTTCTGGTTTAAACAAAGATTTCCATTTGAAAATGCATTGAGTGTAGCCACTTCTACATTTGTAAATAGTATTCTTGCCCATCATGGGGGACAAATTGAAAATAATGGAGAAGTCTTTGAAATTGATCCAAATAGATTATATGAAAATGGATCTTTTTTGATACTGGCTGGAGCAATTCAGTATTGCCCAGATCTTGTACCCAAGAAATCTAAAGATCAATTTAATGAGATTAATTCTATTTTATTGGAAGAGTTAGAAGAACTTGATATTCAAAATAACCAATAATTTCTTATCTAAACATTGAACTCACTGAACTTTCTTCATGAATTCTCCAAATAGCTTCACCAAGCATATTTGCTACTGAGAGAACTTTTAGTTGAGGAAAATAATCTTTATCAGCTACAGGTATGCTATTAGTCACAATCACTTGTTCAAATAAATCTTTAGCACTCAGTCTCTCAATAGAGGGAGGTGAAAAAACGGCATGAGAGGCACAAGCAAATATTTTTTTTGCACCTTCTTTCTTTAAAAGACTTGCCCCTGAACAGATAGTCCCACCAGTATCAATCATGTCATCAATTAATATTGCAGTCTTATCTTTGACTTCTCCAATTACTGTAAGACTTTCAGAAATATTATGAGCAGATCTCCTTTTGTCAATTATGGCCAAAGGAGCATCCTTCATTAATTTCGCAAATGCTCTGGCTCTTGCTACCCCTCCTACATCAGGGGAAACAACAACAATTTCATTTAAATTAAGGGTTTCAATATAATCAATTAATACTGGAGAACCATAAATATGATCACAAGGGATATCAAAATAGCCTTGAATCTGAGCGGAGTGAAGATCCATCGCAAGAACTCTATCAACCCCAGATTTCTCGAGAAGATTTGCAGTAAGTTTTGCTGTTATAGATTCTCTGCCTGAGGTTTTTCTATCTGCCCTTGCATATCCAAAATATGGAATAACTGCTGTTATTTGTCTAGCTGAAGCTCGTTTACAGGCATCAACCATGATCATTAGTTCTATTAAACTGTCGTTTACAGGAGCGCAAGTAGGTTGAATTAGAAACACATCACAACCTCTTATGGATTGTTGAATTTGAACGTAAATTTCCCCATCAGCAAATCTTTTTGATACGAGGGGGACATTTTTGATACCTAAATATGAGGCTATTTCATTAGCTAAAATTGGATTTGAGCTACCACTTACTAACCTAAGCCTACTATTGCTCAGATTAAAATTAGACTGTTCGTTTTGGACTGCAGTGATGAAACTAGTCACGAAGTTTGCAATCTTGATGTTTATATATATTATCGTAGTATTATTTCCGCAATTGGCACAAATAATTAACTTCTGTTATCAATAACAACACAATTAAGAACTCTCATAGCTATATCTGTGCGTTATTGCAAATTACTACCTAAAAAAAGTGTGTGTTTTATTGAGTCATTGATAAAATAAGTTTAAAAATGCTATAAAAATTAGTTGATTATTTTTTATTAACTCTATTTATGAAATGTTTAATGATTCTTCTGTGGTCAAATCATTAAAATGAAAATTATGTCAATTATTAATAAATCAGATAAATCAATTGGTATTTTGCTTCATCCCACCAGTATTCCTGGTGGGACATATTGTGGAACATTTGGTAAATGTATCGAGGATTGGATTGATATTTTGTCAAGTAACGGAATTTCAATATGGCAATTCCTACCTTTGTCTCCTACTGATTCAACAGGGTCCCCTTATAGTTCTCCTTCAAGTTTTGCTCTGAATCCGTGGTTTATTGATGCAAATGAGTTAAAGGAAAATAATTATATTTCTCATTCTGATTTTATTAATGAAATGACAATAGGAATTAAAGACTTGGATTATTTTGACTTTACAATTGCTAATGAAATTTCAAAAAAAATTGCCAATGTTCTTGCAGATGAATGGATTGATCAGCCAGATGAGAAAAAAGATTTATTTTTAAAATGGACCAATAAAAATAAATGGGTAGATGACTATTCACTATTTATGAGCTTAAAGGATAATTTTTGTAATGCAGCTTGGTGGCAATGGCCAGAGGAGTACCGTTTAAAAAAAGATAGTTGTATTGAAACATGGATTTCTAAAAATCAAAAAAATTTACTAAAAACAAAATTAATGCAGTGGCATCTAAATAGGCAATGGGAAATAGTAAAAAATAAAGCTAGCGCTAAAGGAATAAAACTCATAGGAGATTTACCTTTTTACGTCTCAAGAGATAGTGTAGATGTATGGAGTAATAGATCTTTGTTCTCAGTTTCTAATAATGGAGAGTTGATTTTTCAAAGTGGAGTACCACCTGATTATTTCTCCGATACTGGTCAGCTTTGGGGGACACCAGTTTATTCCTGGGCCAAGCATCAAAGAACAAAATTTGAGTGGTGGAGAAAAAGATTTTTAAGACAGTTTGCACTTGTAGATTACTTGCGACTTGATCACTTCCGAGCGATGGCGGGATACTGGAGGATAGAGGGAAAGGAAAACACTGCGATTGATGGGAAATGGATCAGATCCCCTGGAAAGGAACTGCTTAGAACACTTATAGATGCCTTGAGAGTTGAAACCCTGCCAATTATAGCTGAGGATCTTGGTGTCATTACTGATGATGTAAACCTTTTAAGAGAAAAATTTAACTTACCTGGGATGAAAATATTGCAGTTCGCATTTGATGGGAATAAAGATAATCCCTATTTACCTGAAAATTATGAAGGTAATAATTGGGTCGTTTACACAGGCACTCATGATAATGCAACTACTGTTTCATGGTGGAGTAATCTTGATGAAAGTCTAAAAAATAAGTTAAAAGAGGATTTCAGTTTTTCTTCTAATCCCTCTTGGGATCTTATGGAATTGGGCATTAGGAGTAAAGCTAAATTATTTATTGCCCCTATTCAAGATATCCTTTCACTAGATGATTCATCGAGATTAAACACACCTGGCACAGTTAAAAACAATTGGAGATGGAAAATAAATAGATCTCTTCCAGAAATTAATTTATACATAAAGAAATATGCAGAATTAGGAAGAAAATACTACAGAAGTTGATATCCCTTGCTATTTAACATTTTCTTTAAGCGAAGTTGTATCTCTATCAATAAATTCAAATTCAATAATTCTTGTTCTTAGATAGTAATTATTAAGAATAAAGATAGAGATGATTAACAATATTAAATAAAGTATGTTTCCATACCTTGAATGTAGTAAGTCAAGGTTTTTCAGTACCAAATTTTTTGGTTTATATTCATTTTGAATAAATTTTTCTTTTTTAGCCAAAGAGGTTAGTTGATACTTTTTTAGGTAGAGACATTCTTCTAGTTTTAATAATATTGATCTAGTGAATGGGTATTTTGGCCTTATCTCTTCAATATTATTCTCAATCGCATTAATTGTTGAGAAAGGTATTTTAGAAATATTTGATAATTCCCTAATGGATAAATTTTGCTCCTCTCTAGATTTTTTGATAAGTTGCCCAATCTCGTTGAATGGATCGTCCATTAATTTCTCTTCTATATTTTTTGACCTTATTTTTTGTTTAAAAATTAAATGAAATATATTCATTGGACTTGTGATAAATGAGCGCGTTCAATTTTTCTACAGGCAATCTCTTCTAAGTTAAATAATGATATATTCCAAACCTTAATTCTTTTTGATTTGATTACTTTTGAAACTAATAAATTAGTTATTCTTATAAATTCCATATTTCTTGCTTCAGAGGTAATTATTTTATAGAAACTATTTCTTTTGTTTCTTCTTTTAAAACTCAATTTCTAAAATTCTTTAGCTTATCTTAATGTATATTACATAATCTGAAAGAATTTTCTTTGATTTCTTTTTAATAGGCTGGGACGATTATTTCTCTTAAAGCACTTTTTGCAATTTTTAGAGGACTAAAAGTATTTTTTATTAAATTGAATAAACTTTCGGCATCTTTAAGATCTAACCTATCATCATTAATAAGACTCATTAAAAGATTCTTTCTGAATTCATATCCCTTTTTACTGAGAATTAATTTAAGACTAGCGTTAGCTACAGGTATTAAATCTTTATTTATGTTTAAATCGTCTTTAAACAAGATATTTAATAAACTTTCTAATTTTTCTAACTGAATTTTTCCATTTTTATCAAAAATAACATCAATTAAAATATTTATAATTTCTTCTGAATCATCAGTTAAAAGCTTTTTAGCTATGTATGGGTAAGCAATCCTAATAATCTTGAAATCTGGATCTAAGCGGAGTGCTAAGCCTTCCTGGCTTACAACAGCTCTAATAATCAAGGCAAATCTAGTAGGAACTCTAAATGGATAATTGTACATAAGTTTTGAAAACTTATCTGTGATTTTTTTGAAATTGAATTCACCTACTTTTTCACCTAATGAATCTCCTAAAACTTGTTTTAAAGGATCTACAAGGACTTCAAGATCTTGTTTATTGCTAAGAAAGCCCAATTTCTGAAAATCTCTAGCTAATAATAAATATTCATTATTTATTAAATGAACAATTGCTTTGATTAATGTAAGTCGATCATTGTTTGATATTGAATCCATCATCCCAAAGTCAACATAGGCTATATGTCCATTTTTTGAGTCACCTCCTCTTAGAGCAAACATATTTCCAGGATGTGGGTCAGCATGAAAATATCCGTATTCAAATAGTTGCTGAAGACCGCTGATTACTCCAGTTCTGATAAATGAAGATGGATTGAGATTATTCGCTTCAAGCTCTTTCTTGTCTTTTAATTTTATGCCATCTACCCAAGACGTTGTGATTACTTTTCTTGAAGAAAGAGACTTCTCTACTGTAGGAATAAAAACATCATTGTTATTACTAAATAATTTTGCAAATCTTTCTGCATTTTCGGCTTCTTGTTCGTAGTTTATTTCTTCAAATAATGCCCTGCCAAATTCATCAATTATTTCACCAATACCTACTCCTATATTGAGAGGAAGAAAAGGAGCGAATGTTTTGGCTAAGATTTTTAAAATTACAACATCTCTTTTAATTATATAATCTAGGTTTGGTCTTTGAATTTTTACTGCTACGTAGTAATTTTTTCTTAATTCGACCTTATAAACTTGCCCCAGACTTGCTGACGCAACTGGCGTGCTTGGAAATTCTGAAAAACGATTTATGACATCAGAACCAAGTTCATTCTCTAATGTACTTAGGGCTATTTTGTGATCAAAAGGAGGTAAATTATCTTGTAAATTAGTAAGTTCATTGAGCCAATCTTCTCTTACTAAATCAGGTCTGGTTGATAATGCCTGGCCAAGTTTAATAAAGCATGGACCCAGGTCAGTTATGACATTAAATAAATACTTAGAGAGATTTTCTTGAATATTTTTATTTTTACTTTTACCTTGCAATAATAATCTTATAAGGAAAAATAATAGTGTAAGTAATATGTACAGTATTCTTGGGACTAATATCCATGGCCTTAAAAGAAGCCATAATAAATTCTTACTTGATGAATATTTAGAGTCTAAATCATTCATTTGGTCTCAAGAAAAAGTATCAAAGAAAAAAAACTTTGTATTAATTCTATAGGAGTCAATATTACTTTATGAGTATTTCAAGTTTTCTAAAAGAAAAGTTTTATCAAGAACATTTCTTTCCATCTCATAATAGAGGAAAGGCTTTGCCTAAGGTTTTGATTGATTTGCTTTCTGAAAGCCCGGGTTCTTGGGATATACCCGAATTACCCGAACTAGGTTCAGTCTTGTCAGATTCGGGATTGATATCAGATGCCCAATCTTTTCTTTCAAGAAAATTTTCATCAGAAAAATGTTGGTTTGGTGTTAATGGAGCATCGGGTATGATTCAATCAGCAATACTCTCAATGGTAAAACAAGGTGAATTTATTTTAGTCCCTAGAAATGTCCATATAAGTGTTATTAAGATATGCCTTGTATCTGGAGTTGTACCAGTTTTCTATGATCTGGAGTTTTCTGAGGTAAATGGACATTATTTACCTTTAAATAAATCATGGCTAAAGAAAATTTTAGATCATCATTCGCTTTGTAATATTAAGATATCTGGAATAGTCTTTATTCATCCTTATTACCAAGGATTTTCATCTGAAATAAATTCTCTAGTAGAAATTTGTCATCAAAGAAGAATACCTGTTTTAGTAGATGAAGCTCATGGGTCATATTTTCTTTTTTGCGAGGATCTAGGATTGCCAAAATCAGCTGTAAAATCTAATGCTGATTTGGTTGTACAATCTTTGCATAAATCTCTTAACGGTTTGACTCAAACTGCTATTTTGTGGTTTAAAGGGGATTTGATAGAGCAAGAAAATGTTGTAAAAGGTATAAATCTTTTGGAGACGACAAGTCCTAATTCACTATTGCTTGCATCATGTGAAGAATCAATCATGGATTGGCTTGATGAAACAAATCTGAAACGATACAAAGAGGTGATTACTTCTGCTAAAAAAATTTCTGAAGAATTAATTTCTAATGGCATTCCTTTGATAGAGACGCATGATCCTCTAAAAATTATTTTGAATACAGGCTCAGTTGGTATTGATGGATTTACGGCAGATAAATTTTTTTGTAAATATGGTCTTATTGCTGAGCTACCAGAAAGGTTAAGTTTGACCTTCTGTTTGGGATTTACCAAACAAAAACAATTTGCGAATATCTTGACAGATTTATGGATTAAATTAATTAAATATGCAGAACCAAACGGCAGACTAAAAACATATAAACCACCCTTTGAACTAGTACAAATTCCATCTGTTAGTCCTTCCTTCGCCTGGAGAGGAAAGACTGAAAAACTTCCTCTCCAAGAATGTGTTGGCAGAATTTGTTCTGAAATAATATATCCTTATCCACCAGGAATTCCCCTTATTGTTCCTGGTGAGGAAATAAATCATGAAAGAATAGATTGGATTAGAGAAGAAAGTCTATACTGTAAAGATCTAGTAAATTCTTATTTAAGCGTTTTAACTAAAGATCAATAATTTTATGAGATTAATAAGTGGTTTATGTATAGGAATTTTTGGTCTGGTGGTTGTTCTGCTTGGTGGTTGGTATTTTGCTATTGCAGTAACCTTATTATCTTATTGTGCCCTTCTGGAGTTATTTAGAATGGCAGAATTTACTGGAATTAAACCTGCTACAAAAACTACATTAATTTCATGTGTGATAATAATTATCTCTACGTATTTAGAATTAAGTGGATTTCTTAGCAGAGAAATATCAAATTCAGTGTTACCAATCTCATCAATAGTTATATGCACATGGTTATTATTTCAACCTAAATCTGGCAAGATTTCAGATATTGCTACTTCTATATTTGGTTTATTTTATTTAGGTTTCCTACCAAGTTATTGGATTAGACTTAGAGAATTCAACACTTTTCTTGATGGTTCTTCATTCGCAAACTGGGAATTTTCAAACACAGCCTCTATTTCAGGACTAAGTATAACTTTAGCAACATGCTTCTTAATAGTTGCTAGTGATATTGGTTCTTATTTTATAGGAAAGAAATATGGGAAAAGATCACTTTCTCCTATATCTCCAGGTAAGACTGTAGAAGGACTCATTGGAGGAATAATTTGTTCTATTACAACTGGAATTATATTTGCAATTATTTATGATTTAGCCTGGCCAATTATTATTGGATTAGTTTTTGGTGTAGTTGTATCTTTGATGGGACTAGTGGGCGACCTTATTGAATCAATGATGAAAAGAGATGCAAAATTAAAAGATTCAGGAAACTTGTTGCCTGGCCATGGTGGTATGTTAGATAGAATTGATAGCTACATATTTATTCCATCGTTAATTTATTATCTAATAATAATTTGTAATTATTTTAAATTTATTTAATTTCCTTAACGTTTATTTCGTGGCAAAATTAAATATAAAAATTCTTTTATAACTATTGCTAATAAATTACAAATCAAGGTGCTTTTAATTTTTGAAAAAATCAATAATTATTTTTGCAGTAGAGTCAGCCGCATCTAAATGTGGTAAATGCCCACAATTTTTTAAATGAAGGCAATTCAGATTTTTATTTTTCTGTAATCTTTGTAATTCATTAATACCAAGAATCCTATCTTGTTCTCCACAAATAGTTTTAATTGGTATGTCATTTATATATTTTGATGTACCCCCAAAACCACCACTTCTGGCGAAAGAAGCTAATGAATCTCGCCATCTTGGGCACCCTGTATGGATAGAAGCAATTTGTTCTTCTTTTGGGCCAACACTTTTATCAGGGGTAGCAAATGCCTGTTTGCAAAGATTCTTTCTCACTATTGGTAAGCCTAAAAACATAGCTCCAATTTGATTAAATGGTGGAAGAAGACTTTTCGGATTATCAAACAAACCAGCAGGTGATAAAAGTGTAATTTTCTCGATGCGATCTGGAATTTTATGAGCCAGTAATAATGCCGCAGAGCCCCCCATTGAGGCTCCAACCAATTTAATTTTATTTTTAAGATTTAATTCATCTAATAAATCTGAGAGATTCGAAATTATATTTTCAGGATTGTAAATATAGTTTTTAAATCTTGGACTAAATCCAAATCCAAATAAATCTGGGACTATCACTTTAAAATGTTTTTTTAGAATAGGGTATATTCTCCTAAATTCTAAAAAACAACTATCAAACCCATGTAGGAATACGATGGGATCCCCTTCCCCTGAAATTACCACAGGAAATTTAGCAACACCCCATTTTTCATTAAGTGTTAACCAGGCAACTTCCTCGCTTATTTTTATACCTTCAGAATCAAGTAAAGTATCTTTTACTTTTTTAAAATAATTTAAATTAGGAAAATTTAAATTATCAATCATAGTTTTAATTAATTGCTATTTGGTATTTTTTGGCGTTCGAAAACTGATATTACCCTTACTATATCATTTGCTTCAACTTTAAATGGTAAGAAGTGAATTTCCGATTCTTCCCTGCATGTAAACTCAGCTATTTTATTTAGGTTATCTTTTTCAAAAACATCAATTCCAAGTTCATAAATTGTTGTTGGCAGGTTTAAACTCTTCATAAAAGGAAATAATTGTCTTATTGCTTGGCTAGCAAGTTGATTATTATTTACCATCTCTTCTAATCTAAGTTGAATTAATATTCCTACCCCTACAATTTCTCCATGTAAAGGATTCTTTTTTGGTTCAAGCTGAGTTATCGCATTATGGATAGCATGCGCGGCAGCAGTTCTACATTTTTCACCCCCAATCCCACCGATTAGTCCTGCTGTAAGGCCATTGCCCTCTATTACGTTTAACCAGGATTGATTACTCTCTTTATAGTTCTTATATGCATCTTGTCCATGAATAAACAATTGATCTCTAAGTACTCTTGAAATTTGTATCGCTTGTTGCACTATTCCATCCTTACTTGAATTACTTGTAAGAGATGACTCATACCATTTTGCTAGAGAGTCAGCTATACCACTTGTCATTGTTTTTGGTGGAGCAGTTGCTAAGAACGAACTATCATAAATTAGTAACTTAGGGCAAGATTTAAGACTTATATCCTCTATGAACTGACCTTTTGTTGTGTATATGTTTGCCAAGGCTGTCCATCCTGCACAAGTTGAAGCACTTAAAGGGACTGTTATACAAGGAATAGATATATATTCAGCAAGTAATTTGCCAGCATCTAAGACTTTTCCTCCACCGGTAGCAATAATACAATCACATTTATTATTGGTGGCTATTTTCAATAGTCTATCTATATCTTCTCTGCAGCAATCATATTGAAGGTTTGCATTAACAACATTCAAATGTTTGTTTTTTAAATCATCTTGTATTTGAGTTCGTATTTTCTTAGTCGAATTACTTCTACCAAGAATTAAAGGTTTCTGAGAAATTTTTAAGATATCATCAATAGCACTGGCCCATGCTTTGTGACCCCTAATTACTTTGGATGGAGAAATTAGATGCATGTAAGCAAATACTAGAAATTAGCTCCAGCAAGCTCCTGAGGCGATTCTTCTGAAGTGATCTTAACACTTACTTTCTTATTTGAATCTATATCAACAATTGCTAAATCACCACTCTTAATTCTTCCTGATAATACTTCCTCAGCAAGGCTATCCTCAAGTAATCTC
The DNA here is from genome assembly GCA_913048245.1 of uncultured Prochlorococcus sp. GTDB lineage: Bacteria > Cyanobacteriota > Cyanobacteriia > PCC-6307 > Cyanobiaceae > Prochlorococcus_A. The sequence continues at coordinate 22,716 of CAJWWR010000008.1, forward strand.
ATTACTGCTCTTCTAAGTGGTCTTGCGCCATATGAAGGGTTATAACCTTCCTCAACTAATCTCTCTTTAAAAGCATCTGTCACTTTAAGTTTGATACCTTTTTCATTGATTCTTGAGAATACTTCTTTAAGCATTATTTCAGCAATGTCTTTAACTTCGTCTTTGCTGAGTTGCCTAAAGACAATTATTTCATCAAGTCTATTCAAAAATTCAGGTCTAAAATACTGCTTTAGCTCCTCATTAACAAGAGATTTAATTCTATTGTATTGACTATCTTCAACCGAGTCTCCACTAAATTCAAATCCTAATCCACCACCACCTTTTTCAATGACTTTAGAACCTATATTTGAGGTCATTATCAGCAATGTGTTTTTAAAATCGACAGTCCTGCCCTTTGAGTCTGTTAATCTTCCTTCTTCTAAAAGTTGAAGAAGGAGGTTAAAGACATCTGGGTGCGCCTTTTCAACTTCATCAAATAAAACAACTGTGTAAGGCCTTCTTCTAACTGCTTCAGTTAATTGGCCACCTTCATTAAAACCTACATATCCTGGAGGTGATCCAATTAATTTACTTACAGTATGTCTTTCCATAAATTCAGACATATCAAGCCTTATCATGGCTTCTTCACTACCAAAGAAATAAGATGCTAATGCTTTTGTGAGCTCAGTCTTACCAACTCCAGTCGGGCCTGAGAAAATAAAACTTGCTATGGGCCTATTAGGATTTTTTAATCCTACTCTTGCTCTTCTAATTGCTCTAGAAACTGCTTTAACAGCTTCATCTTGTCCAATAAGTCTCTTATGAAGTGTATCTTCCATATTTAAGAGTTTCACAGATTCTGTCTCTGTTAATTTTTGTACAGGTACACCAGTCCAAGATGCAACTATATGTGCAACATCTTCTTCGCACACTGTTGGGGCTTGAGTTAGAGCAGGCTTGGATGAAAGATCGCTTTCTTTTTTTGGTGAAGACTCATTCTCATCTTTTTTGCTTTCGAGAACTTTCTTTATTTGTGAAGATAATTCGATTTCCTTTTCTCGTAATTGACCTGCCTGATCAAAGTTTTGATCTCTCACTGATTCCTCTTTTTGCTTCTGCACTTCTCTTAATTCTTTATCAATTTCCCTTGCTTCTGGAGGCAATTTGGAATTAATTAGCCTGACTCTACTGCCTGCTTCATCAATTAAGTCAATAGCTTTATCGGGAAGAAATCTATCAGAAATATATCTGTCACCGAGATGAGCTGCGGCTTCTAGAGCTTTATCTGTAATTTTAAGTCTATGGTGTTGTTCATACCTTTCTCTGAGCCCTCTCAAAATTTCAATTGTATCTTCTATGGAAGGTTCACCAACCATTACAGGTTGAAATCTTCTTTCAAGTGCCGCATCTCTTTCTATATGCTTTCTATATTCATCAAGAGTTGTAGCACCAATGCATTGGAGTTCTCCTCTTGCTAAAGCCGGTTTTAGTATGTTCGCAGCGTCAATAGCTCCTTCTGCTGCGCCTGCTCCTATTAATGTATGAACCTCGTCAATAACTAGAATGACATTACCAGCAGATTTAATTTCCTCCATTATTTTTTTCAATCTTTCCTCAAATTCCCCTCTATATTTAGTTCCCGCGACCAGAAGGCCAATATCTAAAGTTAACACTCTTTTGTCTTCAAGAATATCTGGAATTTCACCTTGTTGTATCCTTTGAGCCAGCCCCTCTGCAATTGCGGTCTTTCCTACACCAGGCTCACCTATGAGAACGGGATTATTTTTGGTTCTTCTTCCTAGGATCTGAACGACTCTATCTATTTCGGGCTGTCTACCTACTACTGGATCAAGTTTAGATTCACTAGCGAGTTTTGTAAGGTTTGTTCCAAACTCATCAAGTGTTGCTGTTTTAACGTTCCCTTTGCCTGGACCAGTACCAGAACCAACTTCCGCTGTTTCTCCAAGCATTCTTATGACTTGAGTTCTAACTTTTGTTAAATCAATACCTAAATTTTCTAGGACACGTGCAGCAACCCCCTCTCCCTCTCTAATTAAACCAAGTAAAAGATGCTCTGTTCCAATATAGTTATGACCAAGTTGACGGGCCTCTTCTAAAGATAGTTCGAGCACTCTTTTTGCTCTAGGTGTAAAAGGTATTTCTACTGCAACGAAACCTGATCCTCTTCCAATTATTTTTTCGACCTCGATTCTAGAATCTTTTAAATTAACACCTAATGATTTCAAGACTTTTGCTGCTACACCTGTCCCTTCTCCTATTAATCCCAATAGAATTTGCTCTGTTCCAACGAAGTTGTGGCCAAGCCTCCTTGCTTCTTCTTGAGCAAGCATAATGACTTTAATAGCCTTTTCTGTGAATCTTTCAAACATTAGCTACTACATTAATCTACTAATAACCTACCAGCATTAAGAGTATTTTGTGTTCAGGATGAGCTTTTGTGAATACCTAATGTTTCAATAAAACTCTTCAAACACTACATTAATAGTGACTTCCTATGCTATTACAGGTTTTTTTATGATTCTGGTTATCCGCACAAAAAAAATTTTTATTTTTTATAATTTTTTTTCTTTAAGAATGGCATCAGAACCATCTCGATAATATTTCTTTCTTGAGCCAAATGTCTTAAATCCACAATCTTCATAAAACTTATTTGCAACTTTATTATTTTCTGAAACTTCTAGAATTATTCTATGAAGATCATCCTTAATACAAATACTTACAAGATTACTAATAAGCGTTTTTCCTAATCCTACTCTACGGTGATTTGGGTGTATTGATAAATAGATTAATTCTGCTTCGCAAATGATTTTCTGATAGACGCAAACACCAACTAAATCTAACCCCTTTACTATGCCAACCGCAAAGGTAGTTTTTTTTGAAATTTCATCCTTCCATTGTTCAATATTCCAAAACTTCAATGTTTCATAATCAAGTAGGAAACATTCTCTAACATCATCTAATTTTATTTCTTTAAGACAAATCATTCATAAATTATTAGTCTAAACTAAAAAAATACCAATATACTCAGTTATAAGTTGTAGAATGCAAAGAATTAGTTTCAAGCAATGGAACAACGAAACTCTTTTTTTAACATACCAATAGATTTGGTAAGTCCTAATAAAAATATAGTACCTGTTACCACTTCAGTAAATAATTTAGGAGCATTGACAGTTGGTGGTTGTTCAATTGATGATTTAATTCAAAATTATGGATCACCTTTGTATATCCTTGATGAATTAACTCTAAGGAATTCTTGCAAAGCATATAAAAAATCTTTAGAAAAGTATTACCCTGGAGAGTCACTTCCTATTTACGCATCTAAAGCTAATAGTTCTCTTTTTATGAGCTGGTTGATACAATCTGAGGGGTTTGGATTGGATGCAGTTTCAAAAGGTGAACTGATAACAGCACTAAAAGGAGGTGTCGTTAGAGAAAACATAGTTTTTCATGGAAACAATAAATCTGATGAAGAATTAATATTTGCCATAAATAACAACATAAAAATTGTCATTGATAATGATTATGATCTTGTGAGATTAAAAAGATATGCAAATGAGTTAGATAAAAGATTAGAAGTTATGATTAGGTTTACACCTGGAATTGAATGTCATACGCATGAATATATAAAAACAGGATCAGTAGATAGTAAATTTGGATTTGGCCTAGATAATTTAGACAGAGTTTTTTCTGAGACTGCTGATATAAAAAATATAAACGTGGTAGGGGTACATGCACATATTGGTTCTCAAATTTTTGAATTAGCTCCTCACCATGATTTGGCAAAAATTATGGTTAATTCAATTTTGAAGGCAAAGGATTATGGGCACGAGATAAAGGAACTAAATGTAGGAGGTGGTCTAGGAATAAGATACACAAATGAGGATGACCCACCCTCTATTGATCAGTGGGTAAAAACTGTTTCTAATTCTGTTGTTGAAGAATGTGAGAAGTTCAATCTAGATTTGCCCAAATTAATGTGCGAACCGGGTAGATCAATTGTTTCTACTGCTGGCATCACTGTGTATACAATAGGATCCTTTAAAGATGTACCAGGCGTAAGAACATACATTTCAGTAGATGGTGGCATGAGTGATAACCCTAGGCCGATAACTTATCAATCAACTTATTCTGCGTGTTTAGTTAGGGATCCACATAACAAGCAAGACATAAAGAAATACACTGTTGCTGGTAAACATTGCGAGTCTGGTGATGTTTTATTCAAAGAACTTGAAATAGGAAAATGTGAATCAGGTGATTTGTTATGCGTTTTTGGAACAGGTGCTTATAACAGCTCAATGAGTTCAAACTACAACAGAATTCCTAGACCTGCGGGCTTAGTAGTTTCTAATGGAAGTGCAGAGTTAATCCAAAAAAGAGAAAGCTCAGAAGATCTTTTGAAATTTGATGTATTACCAGATCGCTTTATAAGGTAAAGTTAGGTAAGTTTAAAATAAGTCTTTTTTTTAAATGTGATTTCTTGGGGATTTATAAATTTAAAACTTCTCCTAGACGTATTATTTGCTACTGGATTCGGTTTACTTCTTTTCTCGAGGGTGAAAGAACAGAGAACATTGTGGCTGTTAAGAGGTTATATTTTTCTTGTTTCTTTAGCTTGGTTTATCCAAAGATATGCCAATCTTCCTTTAACAACGAAACTTATTGATGCTGTCGTTCTTGCCTGTTCACTTTCACTTGCAATTTTGTGGCAAGGGGAATTGAGAAGATTAATGGAACTTTTGGGTACTGGAAGGTTAAATGTTATTTTAGGAAATCAACCAAAAGAATTTAGAGCTAATTCTAATACAGTTAATCAATTAGTTGATGCGGCTGGAAAGCTATCACAAAACAGGAGAGGAGCATTGATAGTTATTGATTTAGGTAGTGATCTAAGGCCTGAAGACTTTTTGTATGCAGGAATCAACATTGAAGCACAACTTTCAACGGATCTTCTAATCAATTTATTTGCTACAGATACACCTTTGCATGATGGAGCAGTGGTAGTCAAAGGTAATAAAATAATCTCTGCTGGAGTTATTCTTCCTTTATCTAGACAGGGTATAAGCAGATATGGAACTAGACATTTGGCCGCTTTAGGAATAACTGAAAGATTTGATAGATGCATTTGTATTGTGGTTTCAGAAGAAACTGGTACCCTTTCACTCTCAAATCAAGGAAAACTTGAAAGACCAATTACTAGTAGCAGGCTTCAGGAGCTTTTAAGCGAATTAATAGGTAGTTCTAATAATCAAGTTATCTCGAAATCTTCTAAAAATAGAAATGTTTCATCATCAAATAAAACAACTCCTGATATTGTTTCAAAGATTAATATAGATCCAGGGGTTAATAAAACAGATTAATTAAAGAATATGAAAATACAGAAAATTAATATGAAAACTAGTAATCAAAAGGAGGAGATTCAGGATCTCATAAAAAGTATTGATGAATTACGTATTCCACAACATATAGCAATAATAATGGATGGAAATGGACGCTGGGGAATGAAGCATGGTTTATCGCGATCTTTAGGCCATCAACAAGGAGTGGTTGTGCTTAAAAATATAATAAAGTCAGCTAAGAAATTAGGAGTTGAAATTTTAACAGTATATGCTTTCTCTACTGAGAATTGGTCGAGACCTCAGGATGAGGTAACTTTCTTGATTAACTTATTTGAAAAAGTTCTACTTAAAGAAATTTCAGAAATCAACAAAGAGGGTATTAAAATTAATTTTATTGGCGATTTAGCTCCTTTTCCTGAAAATTTAAAGGAAGTTATTAAGAAATCCGAAAGTGTAACTAAAAATAATAAAGAATTTGTATTAAATGTTTGTACTAATTACGGAGGTAGGCAGGAATTAGTAAGAGCTGCTAGGCAATTAGCTCAAAAATCTGTTGCAGGGAAGATTAAGCCAGAGCAAATCGATGAAAAATTATTTGAATCTGAATTACTTACATGTGGATCTGTTAACCCAGATTTGTTAATTCGTACAAGCGGAGAGAGAAGAATTAGTAATTTCCTTCTTTGGCAGTTAGCCTATTCGGAAATTTATATAACAAATGTATACTGGCCAGAATTTAATGAAGGTGAATTTTTGAAAGCAATTATTGACTACCAATCTAGGAATAGAAGATTTGGGGGTATAGAATCATTACCAAACGAATCATTAGGTGATTCATACACTATTTAATTTAAATGGATAACTTAGAAATCGATGAAGATACAAATCATTTGAGGTTTGATTGGGGAACAAAAGAAATTCTTGCCTTATTTGATATGCCATTGATTGATTTAATGTGGCAAGCCCAAAATATCCACAGGAGGAATAATAAATATGATGTACAATTAGCTTCTCTTTTCAGCGTTAAAACAGGAGGTTGCGAAGAAGATTGTTCATATTGTAGCCAATCAATCTATAGTTCTAGTCAAATAAAAAGTCATCCACAATATGATGTTGCTGCGGTTTTAGAAAGGGCAAAGATTGCGAAAGATGAGGGTGCTGAAAGATTTTGCATGGGATGGGCATGGAGAGAGATTCGAGATGGCAGATATTTTGATGCAATGATTGAGATGGTTAAGGGAGTAAGAAGTTTAGATATGGAAGCTTGCGTTACGGCAGGGATGCTTACAAGTGAACAAGCAAACAGATTGGCGGATGCTGGATTAACCGCTTACAATCACAATCTGGATACAAGTCCTGAATACTACAAAAATATTATATCTACAAGAACTTATCAAGATAGATTAGAAACTTTAGAGAGAATTAGAAAAGCAGGGATTGATATTTGTTGCGGAGGAATTATCGGCTTAGGTGAATCTACAGATGATAGGGCTTCTCTACTAAAAGTCCTTTCAAATATGAATCCTCATCCAGAAAGTGTACCTATTAATGCTTTGGTGTCTATAGAAGGAACCGAGATGGAAGACAGTAAAGAAATTGATTCCATTGAAATGATAAGAATGGTTGCTATTGCACGAATCCTTATGCCTAAAAGTAAAATAAGATTAAGTGCAGGAAGAGAAAGACTGACTAAAGAAGCACAAATTCTGTGTTTTCAATGTGGAGCAAATTCAATCTTTTATGGGGACGAGTTGCTGACCACTTCAAATCCTTCTTTCGAAGAGGACAGGCAATTGCTTAATCAGTTAGGCATGAAATTTAATTCAGATAATGAGTCAAGTAATGAAACTATTTTTGCTAAATGAGAGACAAATACCATATAGTTTCATTTTATTCTTTTGTCAGGATAGAGAAGAATCTAATTGACTTAATAAAAATCAAGTTATTGGAGTTTGAGAAAAAGGATTTGACTGGTTTAGTTGTCCTGGGAAATGAAGGCATCAATGGAACTGTCTGTGCTCCTAGATATTTAATTAATGATTTTATAAATTTAATTCGGCTATTACTAGATTTGACTGATTTAAATATTAAAGAAAGCTATTCAGAAAAAAGAATCTTTAAGAAATTAAAAGTAAAAATAAAAGGTGAAATAGTAACAATGGGAATTGCAGATGTTAGTCCGAATTTAAGGAAAGGTACTTATGTTGATTCTTCAGACTGGAATAATCTCTTGGAGGATAGAAATACGTTAGTAATAGACACAAGGAATAACTATGAGATTAATCTTGGAACATTTAAAAATGCAATTAATCCAGATACAAGAAAATTTCGAGAATTTCCTAAATGGGTAGAGACTAAATTAGATGAATATCTGAAGAACAAAGAAATTAAAAACATAGCAATGTTTTGTACAGGTGGAATTAGATGCGAAAAGGCTACATCTCTATTGAAGAGTAAAGGTTATAAAAATGTTTTTCATCTTAAAGGGGGAATATTAAAATATTTAGAAGAAGTTCCAAGTGCCAAAAGCCTTTATGAAGGTGAATGTTATGTATTTGATGATCGGGTGGCATTGGACCAGAATTTAAAAAAGGGTTCTTATTCAATATGTCACGCATGTGGAATGCCTCTTTCAGAAGATGATAAAATCAGAGATGAATATATTGAAGGGATACAATGCCATTTATGTATTAATAAGTTTAGTGATCAAGATAGAAAAAGATTTGCTGAACGTCAAAAGCAGATTGACAAAGAACGCAAAATTAAAAATAAAGACTAATTATTTCTTATGAAAATCAATAATTTAGAAAAGATTGCAGAATCACTAGGGTTGACAATCAAAATTCAAATAAGAGAAGTTCTAGGTTTTAATTTCTTTAGAGTCGTTTTAGCTACTCAAGATGATGGCGTAGTTAAGATCTGGGGCGAGCTTAAGGGATGGACAGTGCCTATAATTAATAGTCTTAATTTAGATACCTTGAGGGTAATAAAAGAATCCCCTCCTTACGTCTCAGAATTGATTTGGGCCACAACTATGGCTTGGGCATTAGAAAAAACCTCCTGTAGATATGCAAGGTTATTGGCTATTTATGATGATGAGGGTTATAGTCAAAAACTAGTAAGATATTTTAGATTGATTGGCTTTTGCCTTGTAAAGGAAGTTGGCTCAAGTCCTTCTGACCTTCTTTTAAGATTAATTTGGGGCGGCGCAGGTACTCTTATGAAAGGGGATTGCGTTAATATCTTGGCTAAAATAAATAATAAATTTAATAATCTAGACTGCAATCAACCAGCGTGATAACTACTTCTAATAAGAGGCCCGCAAGAAACTTTTCTAAAGCCTAATTCTTTAGCATAATCTGAGATGTAATTAAATTCCTGAGGAGTCCAGTATTTTTGAACTGGCAAATGATTAAGCGAAGGCCTTAAGTATTGGCCAATAGTTAGTTGATCACAATTTATATTATGTAAATCTAATAGAGTCTCTTTGATTTCACTCAATGTTTCCCCTAGGCCTAGCATGATTCCTGATTTGGTTTGAATGTTAGGGTTTATGCGCTTAGAATCTCTTAGCAAGTTTAATGAATTTTTATAGCTCGCGCCTCTTCTTACTTTTTTTTGGAGTCTTTCGACTGTCTCTAGATTATGATTAAAGCAAACGGGATTTGTTTCTAATATTTTTCTCAGCCTCTGCGTTTGCAATGCTTTCCTTTCTTGGATATTTTTTCCTCCTCCCCATAGATCTGGAGTTAAAACTTCAATCTTAATTTCTAAGTCAATTTTCCTAATTTCGGAAATTGTAGAAGTAAAAAAGATAACGCCATGATCATTCAGGTCATCCCTAGCTACTGAAGTTAAAACAACATATTTAAGATTTAATTTTTTGACTGCGTCCGCTACTTTCTTGCTTTCTTCGAGATTAACCCCCTCAGGGATCCCTTTATTTACCTGGCAAAATGCACATGATCTTGAGCAAATAGAGCCACCCAGTAAAAACGTTGCAGTTCCTGATGCATAGCATTCAGCTCTGTTAGGACATCTTCCTTCTTCACATATGGTATGAATTTTTGATTCTTTGATAAGATTTTGAACTCTTTCAAACTCAGTGGCTTTACTAATAGGAAATTGAATCCATGAAGGTAATCTTAATATATTATTTTTATTCAAAGATTTTGAATTTGTGCTTTTCATGAGAAGCTTGTTCTACCTTCTAGTGCTCTAGCTAGAGTAATCTCATCAGCATATTCAAGTTCGCTTCCCATAGGTAATCCATATGCAATCCTAGTAACTTTCGTAAAAGGGGTTAATAATTTACCAATGTAAAGACTTGTTGTGTCTCCTTCAACGCTGGGAGTTAGAGCAAGTATGATTTCTTCCACGTTTGATCTGCTTACCCTTTCAACAAGGCTTTTGATTTCTAATAATTCTGGACCTACAGAATCCATTGGAGAGATCAGGCCTCCAATAACATGATATGTACCTTTGAATTCCCTAGCTCTCTCGAGTGCTAGCAAATCTCTTGTATCAGCAACGACACAAATTATTTTTTTATCTCTTTCGGGATTTTCGCAAATATTACAAATATCACCAGATGTTAAATTAAAGCATTCTTTACAATGTCCAACATTGTAATGCGCCTCTAACAAAGCCTCAGAGAAATCCTTAATTTTCTTTTCTGGTTGCTTTAAAATAAATAGAGCTAATCTTTGAGCGGTTCTTGGCCCAATTCCTGGAAACCTCTCGAAATGTTCAATCAATTTTGCCAGCGGTTTAGTAAAAGTTATCAAGTTAAATAAATTTCTTAGAATAAATCTAAGCATTAATTGATAGTTTTGCTTAGTTTGTTTGTGTTTAATGTTTTATTATATTCTTAAGATTTAAATTAATTTAATAAAATGCAGAATTTAAAAAAGATTTTATCTAATTATCTCTCAATATTGTTACTTTGCTTTTTTGTAAGTGCATGTAGCAATGGATTAAATGCTGGACTGGAATCTTATATTAGCCCAGATGGCAGATATGGCTTCCTTTATCCAACGGGGTGGACAAGGGTTAGCGTTAAGGGTGGACCTGAAATTATTTATCATGATTTAATCAATAGTAATGAGACTCTTAGCTTAGTCGTTTCAGATGTTAATAAGAGTATAAATCTTGAAGACTTAGGAACCCCTCTCGAGGTTGGTGAAACGCTTATAAACAAAGTTATAGCGCCAGAAGGTTCAGGCAGGAATGTTCAATTAATTGATGCTCATAAAAGAGATTCATCTAAACATTTATTTTATGATTTGGAATATGAGTTAACTATAAATGAACAGCAAAGACATGAAATTGCCTCAGTAGTAATTGATAGGGGGACTTTATATACTTTTGCGATAGGAACAAATCAAGAAAGATGGAATAGAGTTGAGACTTTATTTTCAAAAGTTATTAAATCATTTGATTTCCTAATTTAATTTAAAAACGATTTAATCTCCTATTTGAACATTCCATAGTTCTGAATAAATACCTTCTCTATTTAACAACTCTTGATGAGTCCCTGATTCAACAATCAAGCCCTTATTAATAACAATGATATTGTCTGCAGATCTTATAGTGCTTAATCTATGAGCAATAACTATAGTAGTTCTCTGCTTTGTAATTTTCGTTAAAGACTTCTGTATTAGATACTCAGTCTCATTATCGACTGAAGCAGTAGCTTCATCTAATATAAGTATAGGAGCATTTTTTAATACAGCCCTGGCTAGTGCAATTCTTTGTCTTTGACCTCCAGATAACCTTTGCCCTCTATCCCCAACAATTGTTTTATACCCATTTGGTAATTGTTCTATGAATTTGTGAGCTTCAGCAATCTTCGCTGCTTTACAAATATCATCAGAATTTGCTTTTTGTGAACCATAAGCGATATTTTCTTCAACTGAACCGTGGAAAAGATATGTATCTTGGCTTACCAATGAAATGCATTTTCTTAAGTCTTTTAATTTAATGTCTTTTATTGGAATATTATCAATAGTTATAGAACCTTCTTCGAAATCATAGATTCTTAATAGTAACTTGATAAGGGTACTTTTACCTGAACCTGTTAGGCCAACTATTCCTAAAGTCGTATTTTCTGGTATGACAAAACTTATATTTTTGAGTGTTGATTGTCTTTGTGGGTAATTAAAGGATATATCCTTAAAATTTATTTCACCTTTAATAGATCCTGGATAAATTACCCTTTGTCCACCTTGTATTGTTATGGGGGTATCAATTAAATCTATAACTCTGTTAACTGATGCCATTGATCTTTGAAACTCATCTAGAACCTGTCCCAAAGTTGTTAAAGGCCATAGCAATCTTTGCGTAATAAATACCAAGAAACTATAAGTTCCAACATTCATCACATTTTGAGTAACCTGAAATCCCCCAATCAATAGTATTGCTACAAAAGCAAATAATATTGCGAACCTTATTAAAGGGATAAATGCGGAAGATAATTTTATCGCCTGTTTATTACTTCTTTGATATGAAAGACTTTCTTTGTTTAATCTTGCGAGTTCCCAATCTTCGGTAGTGAAACTTTTAATTGTTAGTATCCCATTTAAATTATTGTTTAATCGTGACGCTATATGTCCTGCTTTTGTTCTTACATCTTTATATCTTGGAGCAAGTTTTTTTTGAAATTTTAACGAGCCTATAAAGATTAGTGGTATTGGAAAGAAAGCAAAAAGAGCTATTTTGGGAGCAACAACAAGCATGGTTCCTCCAATAATTAATACAGTTATTAATAATTGGATTAATTGATTTGCACCATGATCCAAGAATCTTTCTAATTGATTTATATCATCATTTAATATTGATAATAATCTGCCAGTATTATCATTTTCAAAAAATTGCATATCTAATTCCTGAATATGCGCATAAGCTTTAATTCGTAACTCGTGCTGAGAAATTTGAGCAAGATTCCTCCATAGAAATGAATATAGATATTCAAAGAATGATTCTCCGGTCCATATTAAAATTGAAATAATAGCAAGAATAATCAATTGACTAGAGACTTCTTGAATTCCATAATTACTGAGCCATGAATTTTCTTTTTTTACAACAATATCAACGGCAATACCAATTATTACAGGAGGTGCTAAATCAAGAATTTTGTTGATTACTGAACTTAATGATGCAAAGAATAATAGATTTCTTTCTTTTGATAAATTTATGTATAGCCTTGTTATTGGATTTTGTTTTAAATCAAATGACATAATATTGTTCTTCAGTAAAAATAATTATAAATTAAATTTTTCTTTGGCAATTTCTTTGCAAAAATAAATTGCTCTGTCGTGATTGCCATTTTTATAAAATTCTTTAAGATAACATTCGCAGGTTTCCTGAGCAAAACTCTCTTCATATTCAAGGCCAGCATTAATCATTTCGGCTTTTACGTTTTCTAAACAAAACAAATTTAATAATGAATTATTATTATTTATTTCTGAATGAACTTTTATGTAAAAAAAATCATGCAATAAAAATGAACTATAAATTAATAAATGAATCGTTTTCATTCTCTTAAATAGTTATCTAATATTTTATTTTGAGAGATCTAAGTTTGTTTTTAGTTTCTTTATTTAGATTTCTAGGTAAATCAACTAAACTAAATTCATTAAAAATTTGTATTTTTCCTATTGATCTGCCATTTATATTCGTTGCCATACAAATTGATGAAATTATGTTTGGTATCTTTACATTATCAAATTTACCAAAATTAAATTTGAAGGTTTCAAATGTATTACTTTGACTATTAGATCTTCTGCTATTAATTTTTCCACGACTATTGTTTCTAGTATATCTATCTCTTTCGGTTGTATTTTGCTTGTAAATCCAAGACTCATCATCATTAATAAAGAAAGGCTTATTACCTAATGCTAGATTTATTGCGGCCATTGAAATATCAGAATCCTCCATAGAATATTTTACTTTTAGTGTATCCATAATATCAGTCATCAAAGATCGATTATCTTCATTATTTTGATTAAATAAAGAACTTGTCTTGATATCTTTGGTTAATCTCTCCATTCTTT
>CAJWWR010000009.1 GCA_913048245.1 uncultured Prochlorococcus sp.
TTATTTACCCACGATTCATTTAAGTTAACATTAAAATTTCGATTGCGTAATAAACTAATAATCTCTTAATTTTTGGGAGTTTGAATTTTTATTAAATTTCTAAGAATATAATCTCTCTAGAAAATCTGTTGCTAATTTAATATGCATTTCTAACTTTTTAGGTTCCATTTTATCAATAGTTCTTGCCATCATTGATAATCTATATTGATTCCTAAAAAAATCCTTATAATCATAAATAAATTTCCAGAATAATCCATCCCAAATAGTTGCCCATTCACCATTCTTATAATCTGACATTTTTTTTATATAATTCGAACCAGAGATATAAGGTTTTGTCGAAAAAATACCTCCATCGCTAAATTGACTCATCCCATAAACATTAGGAACCATAACCCAATCGAAAGAATCAATAAACATTTCCATAAACCATGTATAAACTTGATCAGGATGAAAACGACATAAGAGCATAAAATTCCCAATAATCATTAATCTTTCTATGTGATGACAATATCCATAATCAAGAATATTTCTTATCACATTATCAATTGGATCGATTCCTGTGGTTCCATCATAAAAGGATTTAGGAATTGTTTTATATTCAAAATCCCAAAAGTTAGTAGTTCGCATTTTTGTTCCATATTTTTCATAGACCAATGACATAAATTCTCTCCAACCGATTATTTGCCTAATGAAACCCTCCAAAGAATTAATTGGGATATTTTTTCTTTCTCCAATCAATAATGCTTTTTTTATTATTTCATCTGGAGTTAACAACCCAATATTTAGCAAAGGAGACAAAATACTGTGCCATAAGAACTTATGATCCTTACTTATAGAATCCTCGTATTCTCCAAATGAAGAAAATCTCTTTTCTAAGAAATCATCTAACCAATAATTAGCTTCTTCAAAGGTAGTTGGATAATTAAAATGTAGACTTGTGCCTCGATGCTTTAATTTATCTTTTTTGATACTCAACTCTGCCGCAATTACAAAATTATTTTTGGCTAATTTAATTAATTTCGGAACATGTATGTTTTTTGGTAATTTTTTTCGATTTAATTCGTCGAAACTCCATTTTCCTCCTACAGGAGATTCATCATAATTAATCAAGATCTTTTTATCTTTTCTTTGATTCTCATAGAATCTACCCATTAAAGGTTTTTTGGGATTTGAAGTAAATATTTTTCTCATAGCCTTAGAAGTAAGAAACATTGGAGATTCGAGAAAATTTATTTTAATATTATTTTCTTCGCAAAAATTTTTTAAACGTTTTTTAATCAGATAATCATGGGGATCTATCATATTTAATTTTTCATATTTGTTTTTTAAATATTTGGATAAATAATCTATGGTATGAATCGTAAACTTATTTTCTAGATGAACTACTTTAATTCCTTTTTTAATTAAATAATTTTTGTAAGCATAAATAGATGCCTTCAAAAAAATTAATTTATTTTTATGGTTAATATATTTATAGATTGAATCATTACCAAAGAACAAATCATCCTCCAAAAGAATAATATCGCATTTGTATTTAAACAACGGATTTTCTTTAAATAACTGATTAGGTAAAACAATTGAAATTTGCTTCATAATTTTGACTTTCTCTTACGACACCTATTGGAACAGTAAATAACTTCGTTCCAACAATTCTTCCATTTTTTTCTCCATTCAAAAGCTCTTAGACAAACTGGACAAATTTTTATAGGTAGATTTTTCAAATTAAATTTATTTCTTGTGAAGTGACTTGAATCGATCTGATGGTAAAAATTGCATATGTTTGGTTTTACGCCCAGAAACCCTTTTTCTCCAGGCTTTAAAAGACTTAATTTTAAGGTGTTTACGCATAATTTTAATGACTTCCTTTTCCTTTAAACCAAATTGATATTCAATAGCTTCAAATGGCGTTCTATCCTCCCAACCCATTTCAATAATTCTATCTATATCTTTAAATTCCATTTTTTAACTTCTATTTGAAAAATCGTTATTACATAATTTTAAAGAATTTGCTCGGCCAGTTATCTTTAAACGGTTCCTCGCCCACAAGTTGTATGCAAATCTAGAAAGTGAATTAATATAAGGGATTTTTGCAGGGTAATATAGCCAACCCATGCCAATTAATTCATAGGAAAATATCAAGACATCAAGTCCTTTAATTATTGTTTGATCATCCATAATTCCATGGAGGTTTAGCATCGCTTGACTATAACTAATATTCATGAAATCCTGAGGTAAGTAACTTTCAGATGAAATATCAACAAATCTAATAAGTTTATATTTATCTTTATTCCTAAGGAAATTTACTTCTTTTAAACATAATGGGCATTTTCCATCAAAAAGGAATGTAAGTCTATTTTTCATTTTTTTCTTAGCTTAAAAACTTATTTATTTAAGTGTGGATTTTTCTGAAAGATTATTTTTACTTAAATAATCTTTCTAGAAATATATATTTAGATAAGCTTTATAAAGCCTTAATATTTCTAAATCAGTTTTTACAAAAAATGATTTATCTTATATTCAATGACCATTGATCTAGGGATACGTCAATGGTTTTAATATTTTATTCATCTAAAAGATGAACGCCCTCACCAACATCTGACTTGAAATCACAGTATTTTTCAAAAACTATTCCAACTTTTCTCATTGATTCCCCAAGTTCATCATTAAACTGGAGCCATTCTTCTGAATCTCTTTCTGGTAACAACCACCCTTGATTCTCTACCATACTAGTTATCAAAGTATAATCCCACTCTATGTAAGCCATTTAAATTTAGAACATTAATATATTTATTATAAACAATTTCAATCAAGAAAAATTTTTCGCATTCATTTTTCTTTAGATAATCATCTTATTTATAATTTTTTTGATTGAATACTACTTTTATGAATCGATTTGATCTTATAATTATTTACATAAAAGACTTTCTAAATGTCAGTTTTACCCAAAAGATTTAAGCGTATAAAAAAGGTTTTAGATCAAAGGATGGAAAACCTTACTGTGCTTGTTGAAGCTGTTAATAAACCTCATAATCTTTCAGCAATTTTAAGAACTTGCGATGCGGCTGGCGTACTCGAAGCAAATTTTATATGTGAAGGCAAAGAGGTGAAAACATTTAACAGCACTGCTCAAGGCAGTCAAAAATGGGTAAAGCTCAGGAACCATTCAACAACAAATTCTGCAATCAATTCATTGAAAGGAAAAGGTTTTAAATTATTTGGAACAACCCTAAATGAGAAGTCAATTGACTATCGCGACTTAGATTTTACTAGTAAAACTTGTTTTATCCTTGGGGCAGAAAAATGGGGTTTAAGCCAAGAAATTATTTCAAAAGTTGACGAATGTATATTTATTCCCATGAATGGAATGGTTCAATCTCTAAACGTCTCTGTTGCAGCATCAATTCTATTATTTGAAGCAGTTAGGCAAAGAAAGGAAAAAGGATTAATCCCTATTAAGGGCGAGGGATTAAATAAAGATTTATATAAAGAAACTTTATTTGAGTGGTGTTATCCAGAACTAATTAATCATTATAAAAAATCGGCAATGAATTATCCAAGCTTAAAGGAAAATGGAGAAATTGAAAGTTAGAAAAAATTTGATCTAATTTTTTTCAAGCCCCTCTCCAACAAATGATAATCCCAAGACTAGAAAAAACATAGCTAATCCCGGGAAAAGAGCCGTCCACCAAATTCCCGTAGGTAAAGCTGATAAAGCAAGATTAAGATCGCCGCCCCACTCTGGCACATCTGCAGGTACACCTAAGCCTAAAAATCCTAAACTTCCCAATACTAAAACAGCATCTGCCGCATTGAGAGTTAGTAGGATTGGTAAAGGAGTTAAAACATTAGGTAAAATATATTTAAGCAAAATTCTCAAAAAATTTGCTCCAGATATAGTGGCCGCCTCTATATATGTTTCAGATTTAACTAAAATTGTCTGATTTCTGAATAGCCTGAAGTATTGAGGAGAATAAACAATACATAAGGCAAATGCTGCATTAACAATTCCTTTCCCAAAAACAAATGCCATTACAACTGATAAAAGAATGACAGGTATCGCAAAAATAGTATCCATTAATAGAGATAATGATTTATCTAAAATGCCACCAAAGTAGCCACTTACCAGTCCAAGAGGGAGACCAATTATTAAAGCAAAAGAAATTGACAAAAATACTACTTCCAAAGCGATGCTAGCTCCTCTTATTGTCCTTTGACATACATCTCTTCCTAACCGATCTGTACCACAAAAGTGTTTCAAAGAAGGTGGTGCATATATTTGATTATTTAATGATGTGTCAGAGAAATCAATGAGATTAAAGAAATCTATAACTTGTAGCACTATTACAAATAAGATATAAATTATTAAAATCAAGAATCCAACTTTTCTTATATTTTTAGTTACTGAGAAGGAGGAGTTTAAGAAAAACAAATTAATCTAATTATTTAAATAAAATATAACCAATGTTCCTAAAACAATGTAAGGTCTTATTTATAATTTAAACTATTACTGGTTTAACTTCAGCACTGCCATAAAAGCTTCTTGCGGAACATCAACCTTTCCCATGGCTTTCATTCTCTTTTTACCTTTAGCCTGTTTCTTTAATAATTTCTTTTTTCTTGAAATATCTCCACCGTAACACTTAGATAAAACATCTTTTCTTAAAGCACTGATACTTTCACTAGCTATTATTCTACTGCCTATTGAGGCCTGAATAGGTATTTTAAATTGTTGTTTTGGTATTAAATCTTTTAACTTCTCAACTAAACCTCTTCCTATAGAATATGCTTTTTCTTTATGAACAATTGATGTCAGTGGATCAGCTCTCTCTGAATTGATAAGAACATCCAGGCGGACTAAATCATTTTTTTTATATCCGATAAGTTGATATTCCATAGATGCATAACCTTGTGTTCTACTTTTCATTTGATCAAAAAAGTCTGTGACAACTTCCGCTAAGGGAATCTCATATATCAAAGTAACCCTATCCGTTGTGATGTACTTCATATCAATAAAAACACCTCTTCTTTCTTGACATAAACCCATTAAAGTTCCATTAAATTCATTAGGTGCATAAATTTCCATTTTTACGTAAGGTTCTTCAATTGATTCTCTTAATTGAGGATCAGGAATTGTAGAAGGATTGTCAATTAGATTTTCTGTTCCATCATTAAGATTAACTTTATAAATCACTGAAGGTGCCGTAACTATTAAATCTAAATCATATTCTCTTTCCAATCTTTCTTGAACAATTTCCATATGCAACAATCCTAAAAAGCCACATCTAAAGCCAAATCCCATCGCGCTACTTGTTTCAGGCTCGTACTTTAAGGCGGCATCTGATAACTGTAATTTCTGGAGAGATTCTCGCAAGTCTGGGTACTGATCAGCATCCGTTGGGAATAGTCCACAAAATACCATCGGATTTGCTTCTTTGTATCCAGGCAAGGGTTCTTTAGCGGGTGAACTAAAAAGCGTTATGGTATCACCAACTCTTGCATCTGCAACTGATTTAATTGACGCAGCTAAATAGCCAACTTCTCCAGCATGTAAGTTTTTGACTTTCTTCTCATCAGGAGCCATTATCCCTATTTCATCTAACTCATAATATTTATTACTTGCCATTAGTAGAATCTTATCTTTGGAATTTATCTCCCCAGAGATAACTCTAAAATAAACAATAACGCCTCTATAGGGATCATAATATGAGTCGAAAATTAAAGCTTTTGTTAATTGCTCTATATTATCTTGAGGAGCAGGAATCGTCTTAACAACTGCTTCCAGAATTTCGTTAATACCCTCTCCAGTTTTGGCGGAACAATTTATGGCATTGGAAGTATCTAAACCTATTATTTCTTCAATTTCCTTTTTTATTTTCTCGGGATCAGATCCAGGAAGATCAACTTTATTTAGTACAGGAATAATCTCTAAATTATTCTCAATTGCCAAATAAACATTAGCTAAAGTTTGTGCTTCAACACCTTGACTTGCATCAACAACTAACAACGCGCCTTCACATGCCTGTAAAGATCTGCTAACTTCATAAGAAAAATCTACATGTCCAGGCGTATCAATTAAATTTAAAATATATTCTTGAGAATCTTTTGCTCTATATTTCATTCTGGCTGCTTGCAGTTTTATGGTTATACCCCTCTCTCTTTCAAGATCCATATTATCCAAAAACTGTTCCTGCATATCTCTAGTAGATACAGTTCCAGTATCCTGAAGTAATCTATCAGCGAGTGTTGATTTACCATGGTCGATATGAGCTATTATGCAAAAATTCCTTATTTTTGAAACTGCAATATCAGTCATATTATTTTTAATTTACCCTTGATACAATTAACTATAACCAATCAATATTATTTGTGGAAACCTAATATTGCATTATTTTTAGACACTGTATTCTTGTAATCATCAATGTTTGATTTCAAACCAAAGGAAACTAGATGTCTTAATTTCTTTTCCAATTTGGCTTTGTCTTCTCTAAAAAATAATGATTTGATTAAAACCTTTATCATTATTTTTACAGCAGTGCTAGCTCCTGGCGAGGCACCTAAAAGTGCAGATAAAGATCCATCAGCAGAGTTTACAACTTCTGTTCCAAACTGCAACTTACCTCCATTATTGATTTTCTTTATAATTTGCACTCTTTGTCCTGCATTCTGCAAAAACCAATCATTTACATTTGCTGTTGGCATCATAAGCTTTAAATTTTCTATCCTTTCATTATGCGATTGTAAAGACTGAGAAAAGAGATAGTTGACCAAGCTAGAATTTTTGAGTCCGACATCAAAAATTGCGAATATATTATCCTTTTTAATAGAACTAAACAAATCAAAATAGGATCCCTGCTTAAGAAACTTAGTTGTAAATCCTGCAAATGGCCCAAATAATAGTGATTTTTTTCCATTAATCCACCTTGTATCTAAATGAGGAACAGACATTGGCGGTGCACCTATGTTTGCTTTTCCATAAACTTTTGCATTATGTCTTTCACTTAGTTCTTTGTTATCGCATATAAGCCATTTTCCACTGACTGGAAATCCTCCATATATTTTAGCTTCTGGGATTTTTGATTTTTGAAGTAAGTTAATGGTCTTGCCACCTGCGCCAAGAAAAACATATCTTGTAAATAACGATAATCTTCTTCCAGACTTAATTATTTCTAATTCCCAATTATTACAATCAGTTTTGTTTAAATTAATTAGTTCTGAACTATAGTGGATCGTCAAATTATTATTTGCAGTTAGATATGATAAATATTCTTTTGTAAGAGCTTCAAAATTTATATCAGTTCCTCTTGAAATTTTTGTTGCCGCAATAATTTCATTTCTTGGCCTGCCATCTGTAATCAAAGGAGTCCATTCCGAAATCTCTTTAAAAGAATCTGTATACATCATCTCTTTAAATTCTTTAACTTCAGACATTGCTTTAAACCTTTCTAATAAAAATAAACAATTATTCTCACCACTTACGAAACTAATGTGAGGAACAAATCTTAAGAAATTTTCAATATTTATATTTCCCTTTTCATAAAGTGAAGCCCATAATTCAAGAGAAGTTTCAAAGGCATTATTAATCGAAAGTGCTTTTGTTAAATCAAAAGTACGATTTTTAACTAAAGGGGTATAGTTTAATTCACAATTAGCCGCATGTCCTGTCCCAGCATTGCTCAAAACACCCGTACTTTCTTTGCCTGGAGAATCTAACTTTTCAATTATCAATATGTTAACTTCAGGCATCGCTTCTTTTAGCAAAAGTGCAAGAGTTGTACTCATTATCCCCGCACCTATTAAAACTGCGTCGTAATCAATTTTATCTTTAAATGAATTGGTGCTCACTTTGAATAAGAAATTTATCTTTTTTGCAAAGAATCAAATTATTCTCTAGGCTAATTATAAGTTAATTTAAAATTATGAGTACAGAAACTTTTGCTTTAACAAATGAAAACGTTGAAAAAGTTCTAGATGAACTTAGGCCATTTTTGATATCTGATGGAGGAAATGTAGAAGTTGCTGAAATTGATGGACCAATAGTTAAAGTAAGGCTTCAGGGAGCATGTGGAAGTTGCCCTAGTAGCACTATGACTTTAAAAATGGGAATTGAAAGGAAATTAAAAGAAATGATCCCTGAGATTAGCGAAGTTGTTCAAGTACTCTAAGAAAAAAATTTATATATTATTGATTACCTTTTTCCTTAAGTAATGCAGTTTTATAGTCTAAACAATCAACTGGAAGTCCTCTGCCTATTGATATTAGTAATGGAGTTAGAATGCCAAGGGTAAAAATTAAATTAGCTTGATTCACATTATTCTTACTTAAAACAAAAGTGAGAATGTATATTACAGAAAAATATCCATGCAACGATAAAAATTCTCTTGGTTTAAGGGCAGGCCATCTTAGAGTATTGCCCAGAAAATACAAAAAACCAGTCATCCTAAAAATAAAAAACCATCAAATTCTAAGATTAGGATTCAGATTAAGAATTAAGATCAATAATCAAAAAAAATTTACTTTAAATAATAATTAAGGAAAAATTAAATTATTCTTAGTCAACTATAAAAAACTAGACATGCAAACAAAAAACATATAAAATCAATAATGTAGCAAATGCTACAATTTCGTTCACCCATTTTGGGCGCAGTTCGAGCTATACCAGGGAACGGGGGATAGCCGTTTTGTTAACAGAATCATGACAACACTAACTTACAGAGGAAAAGCCTACACTCAAAACAAAGAAGCCTCTAAAAAGAAACTAGTTGAGCTTACATATAGGTCAAGCGTTTACAAATCGAGGCAAAATGCTGCTTCTTCAAACAATGAAACAGCAAATCTAAGCTACAGAGGTATTAATTACAAAAAGTAGTTTAAGAACAAATAGACTTTCTCTCCCCCTTCCAATTTATTGGTAGGGGTTTTTTTTGAGGTATATTTATTAATGTTCGAGCAAATCTATCATGAATAATAATTGTTGCGATGATTCCTCAGTAAACGAAAATCCCCAAAAACTAGACCATAAAACAGCAATACAGAAAAGATATGGTTCAGCTGCTATAGAATTAGAAACTTGTTTATGCACACCTGTTTCATTTGATCCAAAGTTTTTAGATGCTATTCCAAGTGAAGTTGTAGATAAAGACTATGGTTGCGGAGACCCTACAAAATGGGTCAGAAAAAACGACTATGTTCTAGATTTGGGAAGTGGGAGCGGAAAAAATGCTTTTATATGTGCACAAGTGGTAGGTAAATCAGGAAAAGTCATTGGAGTGGACCAGAACTTAAATATGCTTAATCTTGCAAAGAAATCAATCAAATACGTAGCAGATAAAATTGGCTACGAAAATACAGAATTCTTCCAAGGTTCGATCGAAAAACTTGATGCACTTGATGAAAAAAACAATAAATTAATTGAGGATTCATCAATAGATATCGTTTTAAGCAATTGCGTATTAAATCTAGTAAAACCAAGTTCCAGATCCAATCTCCTCGAAAACATCAAGAGAGTTTTAAGAAAAGATGGGAGAATTGCTATTAGCGATATCGTATCAAGCAAAAAAGTACCTCTACGTTTGCAAAATAATCCTGATCTATGGAGTGGCTGTATTAGTGGAGCATGGTATGAGCCAGAACTTATAAGTGATTTTAAAAATCTTGGTTTTAAAAATTTAAGATTTGCTGATAGGAGTTCCAAGCCTTGGCAAGTAATTGAGGATATTGAATTTAGAACAGTTACTTTAGTTGGCAACATATAAGTACATAATAAATTAAAGAAAATATTTCTAGATTAATGAGCAAACATCTCAAATTATCCATACCAAGTTTAGAAAACAAGATCTACTTTAATTATGGAGGGCAGGGGCCTCTTCCAAAAACATCTTTGGATGCAATGGTTGAAAGTTGGAATAAGATCCAAGAATTAGGACCCTTTACTGAAAATGTATGGCCTTATATTTCTAGAGAAATAATTTCTACAAAACAAAAACTATCAGACATTTTAGGTGTCTCTATCAGTAATATTGCATTATCAGAGAATATCACTTCAGGCATGGTATTACCAATGTGGGGTATGAGATTTGATGATAATGATGAATTATTAATCAGTGACTGTGAACATCCTGGTATAGTTGCCGCGGCCAGAGAATTTTGTAGAAGAAATAATATCGAATTGAAAATTTTTCCCATCCAAAAGATAAGAAATTTAAATGATAAAACTTTTCTCGATTCCATTAGAGAATATATAACAATTAATACTAAAGCTTTTATAATTTCCCATGTTTTATGGAACTTCGGATTTAAGATACCTCTAAAAAAACTATATGAGGAATTAAAAAGATTAAAAAATGATAATTACCTGCTAATTGATGGTGCACAAAGCTTTGGGCATATAGGCATCGCTGATGAAGTTAAGTATTCGGACTTATATGCCGTAACCTCACATAAATGGGCTTGCGGCCCAGAAGGATTGGGCGCTGTATATGTTTCTGATAGATTTTTAGATTTTTCAGATCCTACAATAATAGGATGGAAATCACTAAAAAAAGAGCAAGGTATTTATGAGCCCCATCAAAATATATTGCATAAAGATGCAAGAAAATTTGAAATTGCCACTTCATGTACACCTTTACTCGCAGGCTTAAGAGAATCAATTAATTTATTAGAAAAAGATTGTAGCGAAGAGAAAAAAAATGCACATATATGCAAACTTAGTAATTATTTATCAGAGCAACTAAAGCAACTTAAAAATATCGATTTAGTCCTAAAAAATCCTCTTAAAAATGGGATTGTAAGTTTTGACATACAAGATCTGACTTATAAAAAGCAAGAAATCGTAAAAGAGTTAAGTAAAAAGAGGATTTTCATTCGAATAGTTGAAGACCCAGATTGGTTTCGAGTATGCATACATCAGATGACAACTTTAGAAGAGGTTGATCTACTAATTAAAGAAATTCAAGAATTAATTATGTAGAAATTTATCTACCATGGAATCTCAGATCCATCCCATGCAAGGAAGCAACCACTTTTTGATGGATCTTGATCACGAATAAGCTCTATCATATATTTGGAAGCAGTTTTAACATTAAATATTTTTTTTGATTGTACGAACTTCTGAAATGGTTTTGATAAAGAGGTATCTACGGTTCCAGGATGCAACAAAGTTATAGTGGCTTTTGGAAATTTCCGAGCCCATTCAATGCTTAATGATTTAAAAAATTGATTCTGAGCTGCCTTTGCAGCTCTATAGGCATACCAACCCCCAGTCCTATTATCTCCAATACTTCCAACGCGCGCACTAATCGTCGCAAAGTTAAACTCTAAATTTCTAGGAATAAATTCCTCAATAGTCTTTGCAAGTAATATTGGCGCAAAAGCATTTATTGAGAAACTTTCAATTAGATTATTTTTTTCAATATGCTGTAATCTTTTTTCCGGTTTTAGATTTGAGCTATGTAATCTACCAGTGGCATTAATAATTAATCTTAAATCTAAGGGATTTTCTCTAATATTATTTTTAAAGATTTGGAGAGAATCTTCATTCTCAATATCTAATTCCCAAAAAGGTGTAAAGTCTATTTCCTTTCTTCCACATAAAACGACCTTCAAATTATTCTCTGATGAAGAAAGATCTTCAGCTATTTGTTTACCGATACCCCCTGAACCAATAATTAAAGCTAACCCTTTCATTTTAATTGTCTCAAAAATAATAATTTATTCTAAAATCAATTTTTTATGAATCGCGAAAAATCCTTTTTATTTTTTTTTATTGATTTTCTGAAGCAGTAATTCATAAGCAACTTTTCTATCGTCAAATGATAATTTTTTGTCTTTTATAATCTGATAATTT
Organism: uncultured Prochlorococcus sp.; assembly: GCA_913048245.1. Taxonomy (GTDB): domain Bacteria; phylum Cyanobacteriota; class Cyanobacteriia; order PCC-6307; family Cyanobiaceae; genus Prochlorococcus_A. The sequence continues at coordinate 11,843 of CAJWWR010000009.1, forward strand.
TCATGACCTTTTCCAGCAATTAAAACAATATCTTTTGGTTCTGCTAAGTTGATTGCCTCTTTTATAGCTTCGAATCTATCAAGATATATTTTAACTTTTTCCTTATTGTTTATTCCGCACAAAATATCATCAATAATATCTTCTGGTTCTTCCATTCTTGGGTTATCAGAAGTAATAAAAATAAAGTCAGATAGTTCTTCTGCGATCGAACCCATCATAGATCTTTTGGTTGAATCTCTATTACCACCGCATCCAAAAACAGTAATTATTCTTCCAAGAGCAATTTGCTTAATTGTTGCTAATACCTTTTTTAAGCCATCTGGTGTATGAGCATAATCAACAATAACTTCTGGATAATTAATACTTAAATTTGAACCAGAAAATTTTATAAGCTCCATCCTACCTGGTACACCAGGGAAACTTTTAATGGCATTACAAATATCCTTTAACAAGAAACCGAATTGATTTAATACGGCAATCGATTGAATTGCATTCATCAGATTAAATTCACCAATTAATGGAATGAATAAATCTATTTTTTCTAAATTGTTATGTAAAACACAATATGTACCATCTTTAGTAAATCTTTTTTCTGAAACGAAAAACTTTTTTTCATTAGCGAGACCTTTATAAGAATCCTTTGTAGAAATAATCACAGATTTATTAGATAAATTCTGATTTAATTTTCTACCCCATTGATCATCAATATTAATTACTGAATATCCTTTAATAGAGTCTAAGAAAGGAGGGTTAAAGAGTTCCATTTTTGTTTCGAAATATGATTTCATATTTTTGTGATAATCAAGATGATCCTGAGTGAGATTTGTAAATATTGCAGCATCAAATGAACATCCAGAAATTCTTTTTTGATCAATAGCATGAGAACTAACTTCCATAACTACGTAATTAACATTAGCTTCATAGGCTAAATTTAGTTTAGGCTGAAGTTTATCTGCAAAATCTGTTGTATGAGTGGATGACTCATAATAACCCGGCCACCTATTAAATAAAGTTCCAAATAGAGCTACATCTTTTCCTAAATTTTTTAAAATATGCTCCAACAGAAAGGCAATTGTTGTTTTTCCATTAGTTCCTGTTATGCCTATTATTTTTAATTTATTTGATGGTCTATTCCAAAATTCTGAGATTATTCTTCCAAATAAATTATGCAAAGGTTTTGATAATACTAATACCTTCGTGTTTTTTATTTTTCCTAAAGCTAAATAAGCTTCTTCGCTAATAATTGCCGCTTCTGCCCCATTCTTAAAGGCATCTAAACAGTAAACTCCTCCATCTACTTTTGTACCTGGTAATCCCAAAAACAAATATCCTTTTGTTACATCACTAGAGTTAAAACTAATTCCTTTTATTATTGGATTAACTAATTCATGTTGATAATCGATATTAACTAAATTTAATAAATCATGAAGCCTCATAGATCTCATTTTCTTGAATTAGCGCTGAAGAACATTATCAATATTTTTTTTTAACCAATTTTTCAATTGTATTTTTTTCAATCTAGGTGAAACACGTGGTAATTCAATGATCTCATAGGAATTTTCATATTTCAAAGCTAAGACCGGCACTAAATAATCATATTTTTTAAATCTCTCCTGATATAAATCAAATCTATCAATATCAATCTCTTCAAGTTTAAGATTTTTTATTATGGAACTAATATCAATGTTTACTAGATTTTCCTTTAAATTTTCACAAATACAACATCCTTTACGAACAAAAATAAGTAATTTCATAATTATTCCTAATCTTAATCAGGAACAGGGTCACAACCACAAGGAGTAAAAGGATGACATCTAGAAAGTCTTTTAATTGTAAGCCAACCACCCCTCCATGGTCCATGTCTCGATATTGCTTCGTATCCATATTCACTGCAAGTAGGAATGAAACGACATTTTGGGCCAAAAAATGGTGATATGAATTTCCTATAAAACGAGATAAAAAAAAGAAAAACAGAAACTAATAAATTGTTAAAGATTTTAATCACTTTGATGATGTAAAATAAAAATTCGGCAATTAACCAATTAATCTGATTCTATCAGCTAATTCTTAATTGCAATTATCATTCTTAATTTTCAATTATGTCAAGATACCGCGGACCAAGGTTAAGGGTTACGCGTCGCTTGGGAGAATTACCAGGTCTCACCAGGAAGGCTTCAAAAAAGTCTAATCCACCCGGTCAGCACGGCCAAGCCCGTCGCAAGCGATCAGAATATGCTATACGCCTTGAAGAAAAGCAGAAGCTTCGATTCAATTATGGAGTTTCTGAAAGGCAACTAGTACGCTATGTAAAAAAAGCTCGTGCTCAAGAAGGCTCTACCGGAACCAATCTTTTAAGACTGCTAGAGAACAGATTAGATAACGTATGCTTTAGGTTAGGCTTTGGTCCAACTATTCCAGGTTCTCGCCAACTTGTTAATCACGGGCATATTACTGTAAATGGAAAAGTTCTTGATATTGCAGGTTACCAATGTAAATCTGGAGATGTTATTGGAATCAAAGAGAACAAAGCTAGTAAAAAAATTGTAGAAGGAAATATAGAATTTCCTGGTCTAGCAAATGTTCCTCCTCATTTAGAACTGGACAAGCCTAAGTTATCAGGAAAAATTAGCGGAAAGTGTGATCGAGAATGGGTCGCTCTTGAGATAAATGAATTACTAGTTGTTGAATATTATTCAAGAAAGGTTTAATGGACTGTGCTTTGAGGCATATAATAGACGCTCAATTATATTGAGAGTTATAATTTTTATATGCCTTTTGAACGAATGGAAGTAAATAAAAAACAAAGAAAAGATCCTGGGGAAAAAACCATTTCTATTCACCATGGAGAATCTTTTTCTAAGGAGACTGGTTGCATTATGCCTCCAATATTTGCCACATCAACATTTAAACATGGCAATATAAATAACTTTGACTATACGAGATCAGGTAATCCAAACTTTCTTATTCTTGAAAGAATATTAAAAGCTCTTGAAAAAGCTGATTTCTGCACTTCTTTTAATTCAGGAATCAGCGCTGTTACTGCGATTGCGTCAAGCCTGAAGCAAGGAGATAAGGTTCTGTGTGAGAGAAACTTATATGGTTGCACAACTAGGCTCTTTGAAAAAGTTTTCAAAAAATTTGGAATAAATGTTTTCTATACAGATTTCACTAATCCTGAATATAAGTCAACAATATCAAAAATAAAGCCAGATTTAATATGGTTAGAAAGCCCAACTAATCCACTCCTCAAGATATTAGATTTAAATGAAATATGCTCGGTTGCGCAAGAAAAAGAAATAACTATTGTTGTTGATAATACTTTCAGCACATCACTTATTCAAAAACCACTCAGTCTTGGGGCTACAATCTCACTTATTAGTACAACAAAATTTATCAATGGACATAGTGATGCTTTGGGTGGGGCAGTACTTACTAACGACCTAGAATGGCATGAGAAAATGGTTTTTGCACAAAAATCTTTAGGACTTAATCCCTCTCCTTTCGATTCTTGGTTGATAACTAGAGGACTAAAAACTCTTCCTCTGAGAATCAAAGAACAGAGTAAAAATGCAGAATTATTAGCCCAACAACTAACTTCTTGCCCTTTAATTTCAGAATTAATTTACCCGTTTAATACTGATCACCCGCAATATATGTTGGCTAAGTCTCAAATGAATATGGGTGGTTCAATAATTACAATTCGTTTAAAATTAAATAAAGAAAAGACTTTTGAATTCTGCAAGAGACTTAATTATTTTTCATTGGCAGAGAGTCTTGGAGGAGTAGAAAGCTTAATTTGTCATCCCGCCACAATGACTCACGCTTCAGTTGATCCAGGCACAAAAAAAGAATTAGGTATAAATGATTCATTGATTCGGTTATCAGTAGGATGTGAGGATATAGAGGATCTTTCATCCGATCTCTTTATGGCATTTGAGGATATTTGAGGTGAGAGACATAGTTGAAAGACCAGTCTGGAGGAAATCTGAGTTAGGTTTACCATTGCCAGACAGCAAACATGCTGTGTCGGTTGCTTTACCTACCTGGCAAGATGTTATCGATTATGAGGAAAAAGAACCTAGATGCATTAAAACATTAAAATCAATTTATCCTCGGTTTGGACTAAATCCAATACTAAAAAAACTATCGGAAGAAATAATTTCCGATAATGGCTTTATCAACTGCAATGCATGGCCTTACTCAAATGATTATTTAGCAATGAAAGCTAAAATTTTTTGTGATAAGAAAACGAATCGAAATAATTCCTTCATTACAAAAAAAAGGGGTGTTGTCTTTTTAATCACAAAAAATGAAGCTTGTGATTGTGCTAAAACTTTCTGGCAACACTCTGGACTTGGTGCATCATCTAGAGAGGGTGCGATTAGCTTAGGAATTGAAGATGCTCCACCCAAAACACTAGTAGATAATTCGTACTCAAAAATAATAAACAGAATCTCTAAATTCACACAAACAGGAGCAGAATTTATTAATTTAACCTCCTCCGGGATGTCTGCTTTTCATACAGCATTAGAAATAATTTATACAATATTCCCCAAAAAACCAACTCTTCAGATTGGATTTCCATACGTTGACGTTCTTAAATTACCTATGAAAATATTCTATGGAGCCCATTTAATTACAGAAGAAATTTCTGAAGATCTTGAAAGTACAATAAAAAGAATTGATCCTTCTGCATTAATAATAGAATTGCCAAGCAATCCTATGCTGAAGTGTGCAAATATCAAAAAGATAGCAAAGATAGCAAATAAATTAAATGTTCCAATTATTACAGATGACACTATTGGATCAAATCTGAATATCAATTCACTTCTCAATTCGGACATGGTATTTACATCTCTCACTAAAATTTTTTCCGGTAGTGGCGATATCCTTGCTGGCTCACTTATTTTAAATCCCAAAAGCAAATGGATTGGGCAATTCAAAAAAGCAATAGAAAAAATTTACATCCCAAAATTGTCAGATAGTGATATCGTCGCCTTAGAAAAGTCAAGCAGAGATATTATCTGGAGAGTTTCGAAGCAAAATATAGCTTGTTTAAATCTAAAAAGAAAACTAGAGAATCACGCATCCATAAAACAAGTTTTTCATCCTGAGAATTGCCCTAATTTCAATTCCATACTCAAAAAGGAAGGCGGATACGGTTGTTTATTTTCATTTGAGCTAAAAGGTGGTTTAAAGAAAGCTAAACTTTTTTATGATTCTTTAAACATCTCAAAAGGTCCTAGCTTGGGAACACGATTCACACTGGTTTGTCCTTATGTACAACTCGCCCACTACAATGAATTGGAATGGGCAGAAAGTTTTGGAATCCCTTCACATTTAATAAGAGTATCAGTAGGTTTAGAGGATACAAAAAATCTATGGCAAATATTTTCAACAGCGCTCGATAAAATGAATTTATAGTTCAACGTTTATAGAAAACCGTATACTTTTTTCATCAATATATAGTTAAGATTGAATAAACATATTCATTTATTTAAGTAATGGCAAAAATCTACGAAGACAACAGCTTCGCTATTGGTAACACACCCTTAGTTAAATTAAAATCAGTAACCAAGAATGCTAAAGCTACCGTATTAGCCAAAATTGAGGGGAGAAATCCAGCTTACAGCGTTAAATGTCGCATTGGTGCAAATATGATTTGGGATGCAGAAAAAAGCGGTAAATTAACTAAAGAAAAAATCATTGTTGAACCAACTTCAGGCAACACAGGCATAGCACTAGCATTCACCGCTTCAGCTAGGGGTTATAAACTGATCCTTACAATGCCAGAATCTATGTCTATTGAAAGGAGAAGAGTAATGGCAGTACTTGGAGCAGAAATTATCCTAACAGAAGCCTCTAAAGGAATGCCAGGTGCAATTGCAAGAGCCAAAGAAATTGCAGATAGCGATCCTAATAAATATTTTATGCCTGGACAATTTGATAATCCAGCCAATCCTGAAATTCACTTTAAAACTACTGGACCGGAAATTTGGGAAGATTCTGATGGGGCAATTGATGTTTTAGTAGCAGGAGTTGGAACCGGCGGAACTATCACAGGCGTTTCCAGATACATCAAAAATAATAAAGGAAAAAATATAACTTCTGTAGCAGTAGAGCCTTCTCATAGTCCAGTTATTACACAAACTCTAAATGGCGAGGAAGTGAAATCTGGCCCACATAAAATACAAGGTATTGGAGCAGGATTTATTCCAAAGAACTTAGATTTATCTATTGTTGATAAGGTAGAACAAGTTACTAATGAAGAATCAATTGAAATGGCATTAAGGCTTGCTAAAGAAGAAGGCTTACTTGTGGGTATTTCATGCGGTGCTGCTGCTGCTGCTGCTGTTCGACTAGCAGAAAAGGATGAATATGCTGGTAAAACAATTGTTGTAGTTCTTCCCGATCTAGCGGAACGATATTTATCCTCAGTTATGTTTACAGAAGTTCCAACTGGTATTATAAATGATCCAGTTAAAGCCTAATTTTAGATTCTTTTAAAAAAGCATCCGGAGTAATAAACATAGCATCGCCATAAGAGAAAAACCTAAATTTTTCTTTTATGGCTATGTCATATAATTTCAGTAATCTTACCCTTCCGATCATCGCACTTACAAGAAGCAATAATGAACTTTTGGGTAAGTGAAAATTAGTTAATAAACCGTCAACTACTTTAAACTTATATCCTGGCTTTATCACTAGATCTACATTTTTATCAATTGGAAAGATATCTTTCTCTTTCAGAGAAAAACAACTCTCTAGAGCTCTAACGCTAGTGGTACCTATTGCAATAATTTTATTACCTGAAGCTTTAGTCTTTTTTATTTCCTCTATTACTGAATTTGATACACTTGCAAATTCTCTATGCAATTTTAATTCTTTAAGATTATTAGTATCTATTGGCTTAAAAGTTCCATAGCCAACATGAAGAGTTATTGGCATTATTTTAACACCTTTATTTTTTAATAAGTCAATAATTTCATCACTCAAATGTAATCCTGCCGTTGGAGCGGCTACTGCGCCTGGATTCTTTGCATATTTAGTTTGATAAACTTTTTCATGAAAAGATGAATCCTCGTTAGTCTTAATATATGGAGGTAGAGGTATCTCGCCACAAGAATCGAGTAAATTATTCATGGATATTAGGTTGTCAATAGCTGATGGAAATTCGATTAATCGTCCACCAGTCTCTTCATCAATGTCGACAACCCGAAGATGAATATACTTTCCATGAATTAAGTTAAGCTTCATCAATGTATTAATCTTTAACTTCTTAGCTGGTTTAGCCAAGCATAACCATATTGAATTTTCTTTTTTTTCTAAGACTAACAATTCAATCTGAACACCATTTAATAATTGAATTTTTAACCTTGCTTTCATTACTTTAGTATCATTTACGACAACTAAATCACCTTTATCAATTTCATCAACAAGATTTATAGTCAATTTATTAATAGAAAATTCTTGTGAGGATGATAGCTCCCTTACTATCATCATCCTTGAATTATGACGTTCTTTTTTAGGTATGTTGGCTATTAATGAAGATTCAAGATGATAATTATAGGAATCAAGACAAAAATCTAATTCATCCTGGCGTTTTTCAAAATCCAAGAAAGTTAATTATGCTATTAGCGACTCTGGTGAATTTTCAATTAAGCTTGCAAGATCCTTGAGAAAAGATGCTCCATCAGCACCATAGATAACTCTATGATCAGCAGTTAAATTAACTTGCATAACCTTTTTTACTGATATTGATCCATTTTCATTTCCAACTACAGTAGGTTTTGATGCGGCTATTGCAAGAATTGCTCCTGTTCCTGGAGGTAATATTGCATCAAAACGATCAACTCCAAACATACCAAGATTCGATAAAGTAAAAGTTCCTGTCGAGTACTCGTCAGGTTCTAATTGCTTTAACCTAGATCTCTTAACTAAGTCCTTCCATTCTCTTGATAATTCAAACAAATCTGTTTGACAAGGGTTCTTCAATACTGGTGTTATTAATCCTCCATCCTCCATAGCCACTGCAACGGCTATATTTACCGTTTCGGGATATGATATGCCATCAGTTGTAAAGCAGGAATTAACTTGTGGATGATTTTTAAGGGTTTTTGCAACTGCTTTAACTAATAATGCAGTCATAGTGACCCCATTTTGTTTGACTGTTTTGTAAAAAGCGTCTAATTTGTCTGTTTGAATAGAATATCCAACCCTAAAACATGGGACATTCAAGCTTGATTCCATATTGCTATTAACTGCCTTCTGCAAAGTATTAAACTTAACTGTTTCTCCAGGACTGCCAAAGCTATTTCCTATATCAGAGGATATTTGCTTATTAATTGGTTGTATATTATTCAAACCAACGGAAGAATTTCCTTCCCCAATCCAAGGAATTGCAGTAGGTTGTCCTTTTGCCGAGAGCACATCATCAGCTTGGATTCTGCCATTCGGTCCTGAACCCTGCAACTTGGATAGATCTACCCCCATTTGAGAGGCAATTTTTTTTGCTTTAGGAGAGGCAATAACTCTTGAAGAGTTGTTAGCTAAAGCCGCATTGATTTCTGTTTTAACCTGAACAGTGGCTTTTTGCTTTTCAACCTTTGAAACATTAGGAGTTTTACTTATGTTTTTAACATTCTCATTATTAGTTTTTTCACTTGAAGCATGATTTTGTAAACCGTCATTATGAACTTTCTCTTCTTGAGAAATAGTCTTAGTATTATGTTTTTCTTGAATACCAGCAATTTCTTCTTGACTTTCGACAATCAGTCCGATTGTTTCTCCAACTGGAGCAGTACTTCCTGCAGGCATTAGGACAGCTGCTAAGTATCCATCTTGAAATGACTCGACATCCATATCAGCCTTGTCAGATTCAACTACTAATACCGACTCACCTCTTTCAACTTTATCTCCAGGGTTTTTTAACCATTCAACAATTTTCCCTTCAGTCATAGTAGAACTTAAGGCTGGCATGAATATTTCGTGAGACATCTTTAAAAATCCGGCAAGGAGACTAACTATAGAAGTTGATAATCAACTTAGTTTTTACATTTATATTTTACAAAAGAATGGGTAAAAAAAAATATGTATTACATAAGGGAAATGAAGTTTTCTTAAAGATTATCGATAGATTGTACTATTCCATCTTTTACAGTTATTGATACTTGCATCTTTTTTATTAAATTATCTCCAACTGATACATCACAAAAACTATCTACTTGTCCTTGATCTACAACCTGGTCCATTTCAAATTCCCTAACTTGTGTTTGTTGTTTTAAGAGATTTCTTTTTTGTTCCTCTAATTCATTTCTTTTTGCAACTAACTGTTGCTGGATTTTACCTATTTGTTCCTGGACTCTAGGATCTAATGGATTGACAGATTGGGTTCTTATATTACTAATAACTTGTTGACCATCCTGTTCAAGTTTTGCCAATTGTTTATCCATTGCAGATATTGCTTTGCTGAGCTCTGTTTCAGCATCTTGTTTCCAAGTAGGAGTAACTATGGCCTTTATTGCTATTGGTCTTTTAATTGAAACAGTGTCTTTGGTTGTCATAGAAAATTAGACTCTTTTTTTTATAATAGAGCCATCAAAACAATTTTTCTTTTTTAATTTGTTTTTTATATATTTCATTTATCTGATTTTTATACAGCCCTTCAATCTCTCTTCTTTTCTGCTTCAAAGTTTGAGTAAGCAATCCATTCTCTATAGTGAATTGTTCTACGAAATAACAATCAATAATTTGCTCTTCATTTCTTGCTAGTTGCCTTTTTCTAAGCATAGTATTGACATGTGATTTAAAGAATTTTCTAATTTTCCCATCTTTATTCATGGAATTGAGGTCCATCAAAGGATAATGCCTTTCAGAAGCATCAAAATTAGGAACAATGAGGGCCGCTAGATTCTTCTGATCTTGACCTATTAATTGTATTTGTTCAATAAACTCTGAACTTAATATCTCCGTTTCTAGTGGGCCTGGCTCGATATTCTCTCCGCTCAATAGCACTATGGTATCTTTCGCTCTTCCAGTTATGACGAGGCATCCATTTGGTATTAGAAAGCCTAAATCTCCCGTATCAAACCAACCATCTTGAGAAAGGACTTTTTCAGTTGCCGATTCATTATTAAGATAGCCTGACATAACTTGAGGTCCTCTCACTAATATTTTTCCTATTTCATGAAATCTAATAAGTTTTTCTTTTTCATCAACGATTTTAACCTCTGTCGATGGAAGAGGTTGACCTGATGTCCCTCTAACATTTGACGAAGTTCTGCGACAGGTTAATACAGGGCTTGTTTCAGTTAAACCATAACCTACTAAAACATTTATCCCTAAAGATTCAAAGAACAAATCAACATGCTCTGGTAATGCTCCACCACCATTAATAGGAAATTTTAGTCTATCTCCACATAATTGCTTGAGAAGCATAGGCCACAAAAATAATGCAGATATCTTATGGAGAGGAAATCTCTTAAGAACTGAAAAGAATGAAGAGATTTTCTTAGCCGGAGAAACTTTGTATATTTGTAAGTTTTTAATATTACGCCAATTTTTTTTATAGATTGAACTATTTTTTAAAAGCAGACTTATTATCTTTCGTTTATTTCTAGGCATCTTTTGTAAAGCAAGATAAAAACCATCATGTATTGCTTCCCATAGTCTAGGAACAGTTGCCATAACTACAGGTCGGACAATCTTTATATCATCTTTCAGGTATTTAGGAGAAGTATAATATTGAGTACATGCACAGGAAAAGAAAAAATACTCAGCGCTTCTTTCATACGAATGCCAAATCGGTAAAACACTCAAAACAGTTGTTCCAGGCTTAGGATCAGCGATACAAGCCAGATTAATTACTTGATGCAACAAATTTGAATGTGTTAGAGGTACACCTTTTGGCTTTCCTGTAGTTCCTGATGTATAAAGTATAGTGGCAATATCATTTATACTTCTTGATTTGACTTGATTTTGGTAACTTGCCGCATCAGTGTTCTTAGCAAAATCTAAAAATCTATTCCAACTAATCAAACCATCAATTTCATCTTGCAAACTAATAATAAATTTCATTTTTTTCTTTAGATCATCTCTATTCTCCAATTTTTCCCATACTTCTTTTGACTGAACTATTAAACCTTGGGATTGTGAATGCTTGATAATGTAATCCAATTCAACAGATGGTGTATTGCATCCCCTTACAGCATCTACTGCACCAATCCTCATTAATGCTTGATCAACTATTAACCATCTAGGAGAATTTTCGGAAATTAATGTCACCACTTCTCCTTTTTTAAGTCCCAGAGAAAAAAATGCCTTTGATGCTTTTTCAATATTTCCTGCAAGTTCTAAGTAAGAGAATTTGATTTTTGTTTTACCTCTAAGATCTCTCACTGCTAAAACATGACCATAATTTTTCTGTAAAATTTCCCACATTTGATCTACATGACTAAATTGCTCAATGAATTTTCTACTACTCAGAAATTTGTCCTGCAATGATATATCCCTTTGCGATTTCCAGTAAGCCAGATTTTTCATGATTAATTGATCAGTTCTAAATAATTTTCTTTATATTTTTATTGTGAAACAAATTTCAAGTTAAATTCTTTTTGGATCATTTTTTTAACAATATTTTTTACTTCTTTGATAGTTACATCCTTCTTGAAATCTCTAATCTTGGTCATTTCACATTCTTTAATTCCGCAAGGAATAATTTGAGTAAAATTCTCAAGATTACAATCAACGTTAATTGAGAATCCATGCAAAGTAACCCATCTCTTACAACCAATTCCAATTGAAGCGATTTTCTTGTTTTCACACCAAACCCCAGTAAAACCAGTTTTTCTTGAACACTTAATATTAAATTCAGTGAGAGTGTTTATAATAATAAATTCTAGTTTTCTGAGATACCAATTAAGGTCTTTTTTATAGTTAACCAAATCTAAAATTAAATAGACTACTAATTGTCCAGGCATGTGACATGTAACCTCACCTCCTCGATTAATCAAATAAACATTTTCTGGGCAAACATCCAGGAGATTATCTAGATTACTTCCTCTACCTATGGTATATGAAAGCATATGTTCACCAATCCAAATAAATTGATAATTTGAATTTGTTTGAATCAAATCTCTTTGGTATTTTTCTTGTAATTTACAAATTTCTTTAAAATCAGAAATTTCTCTAGGTTCATTAAGTATTGCTGTTCTATTAATCATATTTATGTAAATTTAAAAAAGGCAGAATAAATCTACTGAGGTTCAATTATGAAAATTCTAATTCATGGAAGGAATCTAGAATTAACAAGTTCTTTAAAGGAATATACACAATCAAAAATAGCTAAGGCTATAAATCATTATAAAGATTTAGTAAACAAAGCTGATGTTAATCTTTCAATTGATAAAAATTCTAAACTTGCTTATCAAAGCGCAGAAGTTACTATTTTTGCAAATGGAACAATAATTAGAGCTCAAGAAAAAACAAATAATCTTTATTCAAGTATTGATTTAGTTTCAAACAAAATTTGTAGACAGTTGCGCAAATACAAAGAAAAAAATGCTTCATCCATAAATCATACAAAAACAAGTAAAAAAACAAAATATATGCCAGAAGATGATATAAATAGTTTAAAAATTGAAAGTTTGTTAAAAGATGGACTTAAAAGTGATCTTCTTGAGCCTTCAATAAAAAATAAATATTTTGATATGGCACCAATTTCAATAAATGAAGCCAGGATTCAATTAGATCTGATTGATCATGATTTTTATTTATTTAAAAACAAAATCGATAATCAATTACAGGTGATTTACAAAAGAAATAGTGGCGGCTACGGTTTAATACAATCTAAATAATTTTCTTATGTCAACAAAAGAATATGAATATAACGAAAAAATTCATGCAACAATAATTAATCCTTATCTATCAAAAGATAATTTTTATAATAATTGTGAATTAATAAAAAACTATAATATAAAGAACATATCAACTAGTCTTTTATTTCTCAAAGATTTGAAAGAGTATTTTCACAACTCTCAAGTCAATTTAAAAACTTATGTTTCATATCCACTTGCTGACATACCAACTAATTTCCTAAATAAGTTAATTATTTATGCTGAAGATTCGGGTGCCGATGAAATTGAATATGTTCCAAAATTTAATTTACTGACCCGAGGAGAGGATGAAAGTTTTGCGAGGGATATTGAAGCTGTTTTATCTACAAAATTGCCTCTTACTTTAATTTTTAATAAAGAGCGGCTTGAAAAAGAATATTTTGATAAAGCTTTAATTATTTCATTGGAACTGGGAATACAAAACTTTCAATTTGGCGACGGTTTTAGTTCTAAATTTTTTGCTGATGATTTAAAAGAAATTATAGATTTCTCTAGTCAATTTCGTCAGATAAAAATAGGTAGTAGTATAGATAACTTAGAACAAGTCAATCAATTGTTAAATGCTGGAGCAGATTGTATAGGATCACCATATTTTCATAAAATCTTCAGGGAAATAAAGTCTAGTTAAATGGCTAATGAAAATCGACTAATTGGGCTATGTATAAAATCAAGCCCGCTTGGCGAATATGATCGTTTAGTAACAATACTATCGGAAGAAGAAGGCATAAGCAGATTTGCCGTCCCAGGAGCAAGAAAACCAAAAAGTAAACTAGCTAGTGCATTGCCACTTACTTATTTAAATCTTCAAGTTGTTGGGAAAAAAAGTCTAAAGTCAGTTCGTCAATTAAAAATTATAAAAAGCTACTGCGACTTGGGCAAAAGTATTGAAAGTCTCGCAACTGCTCAAGCAATAACAGAATTAACTTTTCTATTAGTAGGAAATAATGATGCACAAAATAATTATCTATCTACTGTATTAATTCATTTAGATAGAATTCATGAACACAAAAATAACACTAGTAATGATCTAAAAATTCTCGCTATGTGCGTTCAATCAATAATACATCTTTTAGCGATAGGAGGATTAAGCTTACCAGTTCATTTTTGCTTTATTACTGGAAAAAGAATACAGCCGCCATTAGGAAATTGGGATTGGAATTGTTACTTTGTACCAGATGAGGGTTTCTCGCTAATAGAGAATAATAGAACAGTAATTGAAATAAACCCATCAGAAATGGCTCTTTTGCAAAGACTACTCTTCTCAGAATTACCAATCAAATCAGATGGAGTACTACTTGGGCCTCAGAAAGCTTGGATTAAAATATTATCAATTATTCAGTATTGGATTAGTACTCAATTAGGAAAAGAATTATCATCCTTAAAAATACTTAGAGAGCTTTACACGTAACAATTACAAAATTATTTTGAAAATTCCTCTTATAAAGTAAATTTAATATTAGATTTAAGATTTGTTTTGTTTCACATAGCATGGCTTGGGAAAAAATCTCCATTTTGTGGAAACGTAAGTTATGGAAATACGACAACTCAACAACTAAAGAAAAGAGGTCATAAAGTAAGTTTTATTCATTTCGATAATTCAACAAATAAAGACTTTAAGTCCTACAGTTTTTCTGAAAATTATCAAGAGGTCAATCTTCCATATCTAATAAAATCCCAAATTTATACCATACCATCGCTGAGAGCAGAAAGAGTGCTAAAAGAATCACTAAAAAAACTAAAGCCAGATATAGTTCACGCTAGTCTAACTTTATCACCCTTGGATTTCAGATTACCTAAATTATGCAAAGAATTAAAAGTACCTTTAGTAGCCACATTTCATCCTGCATTTGATTCAAAGATGATCTCTCTAACTGCAAGTGCACAGCAAGTCACATATCAAATATATGCACGTTCGTTAGCTAAATATGACAAAGTAATTGTTTTCTCTGACGTTCAAAAAGAATTACTTAGAAAATTTGGAATTCATGAAAAAAAATTAATTATTATTCCAAATGGAGTAGACCAAAATATATGGAAGCCACTAACTTCATCATGCAATGAACACAAAAATATCAAACAAAAGATTGGCCTAGATAGAATTTTTCTATACATGGGAAGAATCGTAAACGAAAAGAATGTTGCAGCATTGATAAAAGCTTGGAAACAAATAAAAAAAACTAATTGTAAATTACTAATAGTTGGTGATGGCCCCAAAAAAACAACCTTAGAAAATAATTTCTTCGATACCACTCAAGATGACATTATTTGGTGGGGAGAAGAGGTTGATCTAAAAACGAGAATAGCAATTATGCAATTATCAGAAGTTTTCATCTTACCTAGTCTCATTGAAGGTTTATCAATTGGACTACTTGAAGCAATGTCCACCGGAGTTGCTTGTGTGGCAACTGATGCAGGAGCTGATGGAGAAGTTTTAGAAAATGGTGCTGGGATTATAATTTCTACAGATAAAGTTTCAACTCAGCTCAAAACTATTATTCCTATTCTGTTAGACCAGCCATCATTAACAAAAACTTTAGGTGCTAAGGCTAGGGAGAGGATTATTGAAAGATACACTATTGAACAAAATATTGACAAGATTGAGAAAGTATACTGTGAATTGAAGAGTTCTAAAACTAATTAAATTGCTTGCTTCTATTTGTTGCGGCAATAATTGACTCAATCAAAGCAGATCTGAAACTTCTCTTTTCTAATACTCTTAAAGCGGATATTGTAGTTCCTGCAGGGGAAGTAACCATATTTTTTAAATCCATAGTACTAAAATTCTCCTCCTTCAAAAGCAAAATTGTCCCTAACATCATCTCAAGAACAAGTTCTTCAGAAAGTTTTTTATGTAAACCACCACTTAAACCACCATCGGATAAAGCTTCGACTATGAGACTGATAATGGCAGGAGCTGAAGAAGTTAACGCCAAAAATATATCAAGATAATTTTCTTCAAATTCATAAACCTTTCCTGAACGTTCAAAAATATTTTTAATAAACTCTTTTTGTTCTTTATCAATACTTGAAGTATAAGAAATACCCGTTATCCCCCTACCAATTGTTATGGGTATATTAGTAACTGCCCGAACGCAAAAATGATTAGGAAAACTTTTTTCTAATTTCTGAATTGATACTCCAGCCAAAATTGATATGAGAATTTGATTATTTTGATTAGGCAGAGGATTTAATTCTTTAACAGATTCCAACTGTTGAGGTTTTACAGATAAAATTTTTACTGGGCATTCCCAAACTAAAGAAGCATCTTCAGAATTAATGTAATGAATGTTGATATTATATTTGTAGTTTTTTTTTATGTTTTCGTAACTTTCTCTTGTTTTTACCAAGCAATGAATCTGCTCAGGTTCTAGCAAGGTTTTATCTAATAATGGGGTAACAATAGCCTTAGCAATATTTCCAAACCCTATAACTCCAAGACTTTCAAACACAATATACTAAGAGAAAGCAGACAGTCTTGAATCTCCCCAAGCTGGGCGAGGTGCTTTATTAGGACTCAACTCCTCATCAACTTCCTCTTTATGTTGAATATTAGACGGGGATGCTTCCTCTTGAAAATAACTTCTAACATTTACGCAACTAGGTGCAAATAAGAAAATACTTTCACCTATCCTCTCTTGATGGCCATCTATAGCGTAAGTGCCTCCAGCTACAAAATCTACAGCCCTTTGAGCTTGGTCAGGATCCATCATCGTTAAGTTAAGAATAACTGTCTTTCTCTCTCTCAAGGCCTGAATGGCTTGGGGCATCTCATCGAAACTTCTTGGTTCCATTAGAGTAACTTCAGATGTACCATTTGCTATTCCTGGCATACCAATTACTTTAGAGTTTCTATTATTCATAAAATCAAAGGGATTACCATTAGTCAATAAATTGGGGTTTTTATTATTTTGCTTATGCAAATGCAACGAATTTAATTCATCCTCGGTAGTATAGTCCAAATCATCAAAGTCATCCTCCAGGTAATCATCGCCTGCTACGACAGCTTTTAATCTTGAAATAAGTGACACCTTTTAATCCCCATTAATTTAAAAAAATGAGTCAAAACTCATAAGCAACAAACCTATACGATTTTATAGGAAAACTACCTATACTTAAATAACGCTTGTTATTGATAACTGCAAGTATATGTCTAGATTTCTTATCTAATATTATAAATTATTACTAAATTATTCTCTCCCCAAATATCAACGATCCAATCCTTATCCATGTTGAACCAGCATGGACAGCTTCCCTCCAATCTTGACTCATTCCCATTGAACAATCAGTTAAATTAAGTTCGTCAGCAAGTTCTCGGCATTTATTAAATAGAAAATAATTTTGATTTGAACTTAAACCTTTAGGATTTATGGTCATTAATCCTTTAATCCTTATATTTTCTAAATTTTCAAAATCATCCCAGAGTTGAATCAATTTACTTCCCTCTAATCCACCTTTATTAGGGTCTTCCTCAAATTTAACCTGAATCATCAAATTTAAAATCTTATCAAATTCTTGAGCCATCTTTGAAATCTTTATTAATTTATTAAATGAATCAACTGAGTGGATGTAATCAAAATTTTGAACTATTTTCTTTATTTTATTACTTTGAATTCTGCCGATAAAATGCCAAACAATATCCTTACAATCTTTCAGGTATTCCTTCTTATATAGAGTCTCTTGTACTCTGCTTTCACCAAAATGCTTTTGACCAAGGGCATATATCGTCTTTATATCTTCTGCTTTAAATCCTTTACTTACTGCTAAGAGATTAACTCCTCTAGGCAAATCTTGTTTTAATGTTAGGAAATTCAAATTTGTGACTTCCTATAAAAATGTTTGTTTGAATAAATTTTCCCATTTTGGTAAATCTACAGAACCAATTCTCCTCTCTTTCTGCAAATTAAACTCAGCCTGATTTCGAGCATCCAAGTAAGGTATGACCTCAAAAAGGATTTCTCTCTGTTTTATTGTTACTAAAAAAAACATTTTCTGTGCGTACAAAGTTGCATAGATATCTTTCCCCTCATTAGCAGGAGATACCTGATATAACATTCCAAATGTTGGATGATTTAAGTAACGCTCTGAACTCAACTGTAATTAAATATTATTTATAATGCACCATACTGTTTTCTAAGAAAAATTGCTAGGAAAATAAAACATATAGATAATGAATTGAAAATAAGTGAAGATAAATTAGGTCTTTTAATTGGATTATACCTATCAATTTTTAAACTAAAAGATCTTTTAGCTAACAGAGTTTCAGCACCTTGGTCGATTCTAAGAAATATATTTAAAAACAACCTTTCGACAATATCAAATAAAGTATTTATTGATTTCTTCAATCCTAACTTGCGAAGATTTATTGATCGTACTGATGCTGATTTAAGAATATTTTGAAACTCTTCTTGTACCAAAGGGATAAATCTTAAAGAGAGGAGCAATTGAAACAACCACTTATCAATTGGCAAATTCAACTTCCTTAAAGGTTTCATATACCAACTCAATGCCCAAATCAAATCCTCTTTTAATGTCGTTATTAAAATCAAATTGACACTTTGAATAACAGTAAAAATTAAAGTTGAGGTCTTTATTCCTAATTCGAATGCTTTATAAGACAAGCTGTATGATCCAAGTTTTAGAAACCCAAATCTAAAGCTATCCAACTCAATTAGATTCCAATTGTTTTTGTTAATCACAAATACATCTAATTCATTTGGATCTCTAATGGGAATTTCAAGAGAAGGAGGGTTGGTCGCTACAAAAGTAGAGAGCATACCCACAAACAATGCTAGTAAACTTACTAAAACAAAAGTTCTCCACCAGACTTTAATCGGAATGAGGCTGGTAAAAGTAATTACTACCAGGCAAATAACTAGATTCAATCTCCATAAAGGTCCTGCCCATATGGGTGTAACCAGAAAGATTGAAAGAAGTATGATCTTCAGTCGACTATCTATTATTCTTAACCAACTTTTATCACCATGAACATACTGGCCAATAGGAAATTTCGTAAGGAAATTCATGTATCTTTATCGATTAACTTAATTTCATTTCTAGAAACTTCCCTATCAATGGTCCTTTGCTGTTTACCTCTCCAGAGTAAAACTAAAGGAGTTCCTTCAAAACCAAGATTTGTTCTGATTTGTTTTTCAATATACCTTCTGTAAGTCATGCCGAATAATTTAGGATCATTAACAAAAAGTGTAAATGTTGGTGGCTTATTTCTAACTTGTGTCCCATAATAAATTTTTCCTTGTTTTCCACTTCTTTTGGTGGGCGGGCTCCTCCAGCTAATAGCCTCTTTGATGACTTCATTAACTACAGAAGTTGTAACTCTTCGCCTATGTTGATCAACAGCATCAATAGCATGTTGAAAAATATTCTGAACTCTTTGGCCATTCAATGCCGAAATAAAAATCATTCTTGACCAATCAAGAAAGTATAATTTTGCTCTAATTGCCTTCTCTGCTTCATATATTGTAGAACTATTTTTTTCAACAAGATCCCATTTATTAACAGCGATCAAACAAGCTCTCCCCTGCTCTTCAATCCTTCCTGCTAATTTTTGATCTTGTTCTGTTACACCATCTATAGCATCTAATACTAAAACACAAACATCACTCCTATCAATGGACTTAAAAGATCTATTTATTCCAAAGAACTCTGTACCATATTTAACATTCTTCTTTCTTCTAATTCCAGCAGTATCAACAATCTTCCAGGTAATACCATCTTTCTCATATGTTGTATCTATCGAATCAGTGGTAGTCCCACTCACCGCACTAACTATTGCCCTTTTACTTCCACATATTGAATTAAGTAAACTTGACTTACCCACATTTGGTCTACCTATTATTGACATAAGAATCTTATCTTCAATCTTTACTGCATCAATTGGAGGAAGTTCTTCAATTAAGAGATCCAAAAGATCACCTGTGCCTGAACCATGAATAGCAGAAACTGGTAGTGGCTCTCCTAATCCTAATTTCCAGAATTCAGAAGCATAAGAGGCTCCAAGAGAAGTAGATTCACATTTGTTAACAGCAACCAATACCTTTCTGCCTGAATTCCTTAACCATTTTGCAATTGAAAGATCCCCATCTGTTACTCCATTAGTACCATCAACCAAAAAAACTGCTAAACATGCTTCTTCCAAGGCTAAAAATGTTTGAGCTTTTATTTCATTAATAAATTCTGTATCATCATCAAAAATTAATCCCCCAGTATCAACGACCTGAAATTCTCTTCCAGCCCATTCTGCATTTTGATAAGTTCTATCTCTCGTGACTCCAGGGGTATCAAAAACAATCGCATCATTGCTCTGGCAAATTCGATTAACTAATGTAGATTTTCCTACATTAGGTCTTCCAATAATAGCGATTGTGGGTAAAGACAATTAAATTAGTCTCAACAAGTTCTATTACAACTATAACAATCAATATGATTCTGTATTTCGCAAAAACTAATAAATTCAATTTATAGGCAAATCACCGGGATGTCCAACATCAGGATTTGTTGGAGGTTCGAGAAGTATTGGGGATTTACTATTTTCCGGAATAAGAGAGTTAGAATTTCTAGCCCAAGAAATCAACCAATTGACAGCCGTAGCTCTTCTAGTTCTTCTTGGATAAAGTTCAGAAATCTTATACCCTTTAAACCCAAGAATTTCTTTCAATCCTTGCTTACTATTCTTTTCAATAGAACGAGTCAAATGAATAGAGGCTTTTCTCTCTGAAATAATTAAAGGTGCTTTTGGGAATACAGAAGACCAATAAGAAGGAGTTTCAAGGCTAGCGAACCAACCTTCGTTTTTCTGATAATAAAAAAGTCTTTCCCAAATTAATTCACAAACAAATCTATCTGTGACTTTATCTTCAAGAATAGAAAATAACAATTGCCTGCTAATTTCCCAAGAAAAAATGTTTGAAGTACTCATAAAATAA
Organism: uncultured Prochlorococcus sp.; assembly: GCA_913048245.1. Taxonomy (GTDB): domain Bacteria; phylum Cyanobacteriota; class Cyanobacteriia; order PCC-6307; family Cyanobiaceae; genus Prochlorococcus_A. The sequence continues at coordinate 32,679 of CAJWWR010000009.1, forward strand.
ACTAATCTTCAATTACGAAAAAAAAGTAATGAAAAATAAGGTAAATTTTCTGAGCTAATTTTGTAAGCCTTTTCAATTAATTGATCTTTCATCCCAACATTGACTGCTACAAAACTTTTGTCAATTATACCTTTTTGAATCATTTTTTCTTTAAGCCATGGCCATCTTTTGCCTACCTTCATAAGTACAATAACGGTATTATTATTAAATTCCTTTGCATAAAAATTTTCGAATGTATTTGGATCATCTGGGCATTCTAATATCTTTAGGATTTCTCCTTTTTTCAATAGATCCCAATTATAAATTGCCGCAGCTGCAGAGATAGAAGAAATACCAGGCAATATTTTCACCAAAACCTCCGGATGATTTTTACGAATTACTTTTGATATATATGAGGAACTTCCGTAAATTAATGGATCTCCCAAGCATAAGAGCACGGCAGAATTACCCTCTTGAATTGAACTAATAATTAACCTTGAAGCTTTTTCCCATACTTCTTCGGCATTAAACTGTTGCCTAGCCATAGGAAAAACAATGGGAAATTTCTTCTTAAAAGTCACATATTTTTCGACTACTTCAGCGGCATAACTTTTTTGTTTATCTCCAGATATTGGATAAAAAATAATATTAGCTTTTTTAATTGCTTTAATTGCTGCTGAGGTTAATAGTGAAGAATCACCAGGACCAACTCCTACGATTGTTAAACTATTATTTTTTCGCTTTAATAGATTTTGTTTTAAGTGAATAATTAATTTTTGCATAAAGCCTTAAATACTTCTAATTAGCTGTGAACTCGTGGCAAAGAAAACATATCTGATAAGATCTTTGCCTCAATGTGTGATAGTTGATTTAATCTATTGGAAGTTTCAATTTGATTAAATCTACTATTGGCTAAGTTCCAATAAACGCCAAAATGCCTCGCCTCACTTTCAAGAAGAGATTTATAAAGTTCTTTTAATTGTTCATCTCTAGAGTTAAGTGCTAATAGAGCTAGTCTTTCATGACTTCTAGCTTCTATTAATCCTGCCACTAAAAAACTATCTAACATTCTCATCGGCTCATCTTTTTGAATATTTTTTGAAAGTTCATTTCCATAAGGCGGGGGCTTCAGTGCTTTTAGTTCGTATCCTCTTGAGCTTAAAAAATGAAATATTTTCTCAAAATGCTCTAATTCTTCCCTAGCAATAGGGCTTAGCACCTTAGCGAGATCATTATCAGATGGATATCTGAACATCAATTGAACTGCAAAGCCTGCTGCTTTCCTCTCGCAATGAGCATGATCAATAAGTATCTCTATAGGATTATCTAGGGCTAACTTAAGCCACTTAAAAGAAGATACTTCTTTTAAGTGTCTTATATGAAAGTGTGGTCTTTGATAATCTGGCACTTTATCTATTTCTGCAGATAATTAATAATTCCATCAAGAGCCAGAAAATAACTGGCAATACCAAATCCACTAATTATTCCTATCGCCTTATCAGTAAGATAAGACTCCTTACGAAATTCCTCTCTTTTAAAAATATTAGAAATATGTAACTCTACAAAAGGAATCTTTGATCCTACAAGAGCATCTCTTATCGCAACAGAAGTATGAGTAAAACCCCCAGCATTTATTAATATTCCTTGAAAATTATTAACAGAATCTTGTATCTTATCGACAATCTCTCCTTCGTGATTACTTTGAAAGCAGTCAAGATTAATTTGTTTTTTATTTGCAACTTCTGACATCTGTAATTCAATCTGAGCTAAGCTTTGATTACCATATATTTCTGGTTCTCTGGTTCCCAAAAGATTCAGGTTGGGACCATTTATTAACAAAATATTCATCAGAAATAAGTTTTTTTCTTTAACAATATCGTATCTATAAAGAAAAAAAAAACAAAAATTTAGCACAAAGTGACCATTAACTGATAAGTTTTATAAGTGGGGGTCGGTGCCCGAGTGGTTAAAGGGGGCGGACTGTAAATCCGCTGGCTC
>CAJWWR010000010.1 GCA_913048245.1 uncultured Prochlorococcus sp.
GGAATTTTTGTAACTTTTGAAGAATCACCTTTAGATATCATTAGAAATGCAGCTAGTTTTGGTTGGGATTTGCAGGGACTTATAGATCAAAATAAACTTTTTATTTTAGATGCATCTCCTGACCCAGATGGACAAGATGTAGCAGGTAACTTCGATCTCTCAGGATTAATTGAAAGAATTAGCTATGCTATTAGAAAGTTCAAGGCAAAAAGAGTTGCAATTGATTCAATTACTGCTGTTTTTCAACAATATGATGCAATTTACATTGTTAGAAGAGAGATATTTAGATTAATTGCAAGATTAAAGGAGATAGGGGTGACGACTGTTATGACAACGGAGAGAGTTGACGATTATGGACCCATTGCTCGTTATGGAGTCGAGGAATTTGTTTCTGATAATGTTGTTTTATTAAGAAACGTTCTTGAATCAGAAAAAAGGAGGAGAACCTTAGAAGTTCTCAAGCTCAGAGGGACGGTCCATATGAAAGGAGAATTCCCTTTTACCATGGGTGAAGATGGTATCAGTGTTTTTCCTCTGGGTGCTATGAGATTAACGCAAAGATCTTCAAATGTCAGAATTAGTTCTGGAGTAAAAGATCTTGATGATATGTGCGGTGGTGGATATTTCCAGGATTCTATTATTTTGGCGACAGGTGCAACAGGCACAGGAAAGACTATGCTTGTATCCAAATTTATTGAGGACGCTTACATAAATAAAGAGCGTGCAATTCTTTTCGCGTATGAAGAATCAAGAGCACAGTTACTCAGGAACGCTACAAGTTGGGGAATAGATTTTGAAAAAATGGAGGAAGATGGCTTACTTAAAATCATCTGTGCATATCCAGAATCAACTGGTTTAGAAGATCATTTGCAAATTATAAAAACTCAAATTAATGAATATAAGCCCACAAGGATGGCAATTGACTCTTTATCTGCTCTGGCTAGAGGGGTAAGTTTAAATGCATTTAGACAATTCGTAATAGGAGTGACAGGTTATGCAAAACAAGAGGAAATAGCAGGGTTTTTTACAAATACTGCCGAGGAATTTATGGGAAGTCACTCAATTACAGATTCTCATATTTCTACAATTACCGATACGATTTTGCTATTACAATATGTTGAAATAAAGGGAGAAATGGCCCGAGCATTAAATGTTTTTAAAATGAGAGGTTCTTGGCATGATAAGCGAATTAGAGAGTTTATTATTACTAGTGATGGGCCTGAAATAAAAGATTCGTTTTCTAATTTTGAACAAATATTTAGCGGTGCCCCTCACAGAGTTGTCTCTGAAGAGAATCTTCCAAATGTTTTTAAAGGTATGGACTAGGAGTGAAATTGATTATTGCATTTGAGTAATTGATATATTGTCACTACTATTGATTGATTGAGTTAGTATTTCATCTTTATCCGACTGTTCAAGAGGTAGGTCAAACCAGAATGTAGTTCCGATCCCTAATTCACTAGCCATCCTTATTTCACCCCCATGCTTTTCTATAATTCCCCTCACAATAGATAAGCCTAATCCAGTTCCTTGTTCAGTATGCACAGCATTTTCAACTCTAAAAAAACGATCAAATATTTTTTCTTGATCTGCCTGGGATATTCCACAACCAGTATCAGCTATTTCAATTCTTACTTTAGGTAATGGAGAAATTAATTCACACTGAGGAGCATTTTTATTACTATTTTCATTTAAAGGTAAAGCAGGACATGTATCAGGCCATGTGTAAGCTCTTATCATTAGTGTGCTACCTTTAGAACTAAACTTAAAGCCATTTCCTAGTAAATTATCAAATACTTGCAGCAAAAGATCCCAATTCCCAAGAATTAGGGGTAAGTTGTCTTCAATATCCTTAGCAAGTGATACTTCTTTCTCCGTTGCATTTAGTCGATAATTCCTTAATGTTTGTTCTATTGCAGGCTTAATATCGATTGAATCTAACTGTATTATTTTTCCAGATTCTAATCTTGATAGGTCAAGAACATCGTTAACTAATCTAGTTAATCTATCTGTTTCTGAATTGGCAATACTTAAGAAGTCAAGTTGCTCTTCGTTTGTTAATTGGTCTTTTAAATCATATAGTGTTTCTACATAACTTTTAATATTGAATAGAGGTGTTCTCAATTCATGTGAGACATTACTAATGAATCTATTTTGAGCGGCATTCAGTTCAACCTCTCTAGTTAAATCCTGAACTGTAACTGCAATTCCTTTTAACTCTACTTTGCTTGTATCTAATACTGATTGTAAAACAATTCTTAGAGTGCGAGGAGGTTCTCCAGTACTACATCTAATATCGTCAGTTTCTTTCTCTTTTTTTAAAATAGATTCAATAGTTACATGAAGATCATTTGAGAGAAGTTCGGGGATTTCATTTAAGAAGTCTTTACCTTCAAGATTCCGACCTTCCCACCTGAAAATCCTTTTAGCGGTAGGGTTAGTAAGTACAATTTTGCCTTGAGCATTAAGTAAAATAGCTCCATCAGCCATGGTTGCAATAAGAGATTGCTGCTTAGTTTGTGCCGCTTTTAGCTCTTCAATGTTGGCTTCATCATAACTTTCTAATTGAGTTGCCATTTTGTTAAAGCAAGTCAGTAATTCGCCTAATTCACCTGTCATAGGTATTGAAATACGAGATTTGAAGTTCCCTTGTGATATCTCTCTAACACCTCTCACTAATTCTCTAACAGGTCTAGTAATTGTCAGTGCGTTGAATACTGCACCTAAAATAACTAGTACCCATATTGATATAAAAACTGCAACTGTAACTTCTCTAGTTAGAGCCGCACTTGCAAGTGCTTTCTTGTTAGGTGTAACTCCTAAGGCTAATGTACCTAGGTATTCCCCTTTCCATAACATTGGAACAAAAACGTCTGTCACCTGTCCTTGAGGAGTAGAGTGTTGTCTAACGAGAGGAAACTGTGGCCTCTTTTTTAATTCAGGGGGCAATTTTAATTTTCTAGTTAATTGATATTGGCTATTTGTATTTGAAGGAGTAGCACTAATTGGGATCCCAAGTTGAACAATATCTTCAGCATCGGTGAAGAAAATATATCTTAAATTTCTACTTGATCTCCAGAACTTTTCTGCAACATTAGATATTTCATTCCTTTGGTTATTGGCAACTAACTCAGTAACATTACCTGAGAGTAAAAGACCTAAGTCTCTTGCATATCTTGTATCGTTCATCCCTGCATCTCTTTGTATGCTATTTAGAGCAAAGAAAGTGATGCCAGTCATTAATAGGCTTACAACAAGAGTTGCTATGGCTAACAATTTTGTTCTGAGACTAAATCCACTCCACCATTTAATAAATTTTTCCCACCAGTAACTACTTTCTGTGTCAATATTAATTTCCTCAACATCCAAGATATTTAACTTATTAATATCTTGTTTTTCACTGTCCATTATATTTTATTCTCCTTTTTGATATTTCTAACTTGGTGCCCTATGTCTTTTCTATAAAAAATCCCTTCAAATGAAATCTCATTTAGGGCTGAGTAGGCTTTATCAAAAACTTCATCAAAGGAATTTCCTTGAGCAACAACACTTAAAACTCTACCTCCATTAGTTATTAGATTACCAAATTCATTAGTGGATGTTCCTGAATGGAAAACTTGAATATCATTTGTTTTTGTATTTTGAAGTTGGATTGGATATCCTATTTGAAAATCTAGCGGATATCCCTTGGAACTTGCAATAACACATCCACTGCATTGTTTATCTGTAGACAGTTTTTCATCGCCTTTAAGAAGTCCCATTGCGCATTTATAAAGAAGATTTACAAAGTCTTTATCCATTAGAGGCATGATTGTTTGACATTCGGGATCACCAAAACGACAGTTATATTCTATAACTTTTGGTCCAGAAGTTGTGATCATTAACCCAAAATATAAAACACCTCTATAGTTTATTTTTCTTTTTATTAATTCTTTTATAGTAGGTTCAACTATAATTTCGCAGATTTCTTGTAATTCAGTCTCTGAAATTAATGGTGTAGGGGAATATGCACCCATCCCTCCAGTATTTAAACCTTTATCTCCCTCTCCTATTCGTTTATGATCTTGTGCAGTAGGCAGTAATACATATCTTTCCCCATCGCAAAGAGCAAATACAGATATTTCTGGACCAGAGATCTTCTCCTCAAGTACTACAGTTTTACCCGCTTTCCCAAATTTACCTTCAAGAATCTCTTTCGAAATAAAAATAGTCTCATTTTTCGTTTCTGGAATAAAAACTCCTTTGCCGGAAGCCAATCCATCAGCCTTGACTACCAATGGCTTTGCTGAGGCATTTATGATTTTGATTGATTCTTCGATTGTGGTTGCTTTCCAAAAATTTGCAGTTGGTATATTTGCATCTTTCATAAAACTTTTTGCCCATGATTTGCTAGATTCAAGTCTTGCCCCATCTTTATCTGGACCAAATACTAAGAAATTCGCTTTTCTCAACTCATTTCCTAATCCCATTTCAAGTGGTATTTCAGGGCCTATAATTACTAAATCAATATCTAATTCAGATAATTTCTTTATAAAAGTTTCGGTATCAGCATAATTAAGAGAAATTGTCTTACATTTATTTATTAAATTTGAACCTCCATTTCCAGGTATTAGATAGATGTTTTTAATTGATTCATTTTTTTGTATAGCCCATGCTAAGGCGTTTTCTCTTCCTCCATTTCCTACTATTGCTACATTCTCGAGTCTAGTTGTATTATTATCTTTTTTAAAGTTCATAAATTTAGCTTTGTTAAATTATGCATACAATCGAAGATCATATCTTATTTATTTTAGACATGCTTGTGATTAAAAATTAATATAGTTAATCTATTTATATTCTAGGTTTCTAAATCAAAAATATTTTCCAATGCATACAAACAGCAAGCTTATTTATGAAGGGAAGGCAAAACAAATATTTGCTATCAATGATCCAAATCAAGTTTTGATTAAATTTAAAGACGATGCTACTGCATTTAATGCAGCAAAGAAGGCTAAGTTTAAAGGCAAAGGTATACTGAACTGTTCAATAAGTACGAATATATTTGAATATTTAATGGCAAATGGCATACCCACACATTTTATTAGAAGGGATGGAGATAGTTCAATTATTGCTCAGAAAATCAATATTATTCCTATAGAAGTGGTTCTTAGAAATACTGCATATGGATCAATTTGTAAGCAAACTAATTTGATTCCAGGTACAAAACTAAAAAAACCTTTAATTGATTTTTATTTTAAAAACGATATTCTCAATGATCCTTTATTGACTAGAGAGAGGATAAAACTAATGGAAATATTGAAAGATGAAGACTTGAATTTTATAGAGCAACTCACTTATAAAATAAACACTATATTAAAGGACTTTTTTCTCAATATAGAACTTGATCTAATCGACTTTAAACTCGAATTTGGATTGAACAAAAATAATGAAATAATACTTGGGGATGAATTTAGTCCAGACAATTGTAGATTATGGGATATGAAGACACAAAATGTTAATATAAAAAGTCTAGACAAAGATAGATTTAGAAATGATTTAGGTGACTTGATAGAGGCTTACACTGAAATAAACAAAAGAATTGATCATTTTATGAGCTCTCCCTAAAAAATCTAAATTAGATTTAATAATTATGAAAAATCAACGCATTAGAGTTAAAAAATTATTTGCAAGCCTAGGCTTCCTTTCATTGATATTTGTTTCAAATAGTAGTGAATTAAATGCCCGATATGGATTGACATCTGAAATTGATGATGAATCTAATTTATTGCTGGATAATATTAATCTCGACTCCCTAAACACGAATGATAGAAATTCATTTTCCAGCATATATTTAAATAATTATGAGCAAATTAATTTAGCACAAGAAGACAATGATGCTAATCCTAGCGTTTTGATATCAGAAATTGTTATTGAAGGTTGGGAAGATCATCCAGAAGGAAGAAAATTAGAATTAGCCGCATATGATTCTATGTCCATAAAACCTGGTACATCTGTGAATAACGAGATGGTTTCAAAAGATCTTAATTCAATTTATGCAAGTGGTTGGTTTTCTGGAGTGAAAATTAAATTTGAAGAGGGATCATTAGGAGTGAGGCTAATAGTTACCATAGTCCCTAATCCATTATTAAAAGAAGTTCAAATAAGCCCAGAAAACGTTGTTATTGCAGATGATTTCATTGATGAAATTTTTAATGATTATTATGGAATGACTTTAAATCTTAATGAACTGCAAGAAAGAATAAATTTAATGAAGCAATGGTATGAAGAAAGAGGTTATTCTTTAGCAAGGATTAATAGCCCAGAGCGAATTTCAAGTGATGGAATTATTCAATTACGAATAGATGAAGGTATTGTTTCTAATGTTCAGTTAAGATTTATTGGCCCTGATGAAAAGATTAGGGATGGAAAAACTCAAGAATGGGTTATAAGAAGAGAATTACAAACTGATTCAGGAGATGTTTTTAATAGGAAAACTTTAGAAAATGATATAGCGAGACTTTATGCAACATCGTTATTTAGTGATATAAAAGTTTCTCTTGCCCCTGATACTGATAATCCAGGACAAATAATAATTGCTCTTGATATTAGTGAACAAAGAACGGGATCTCTAACTGGGGGTATAGGATTTAGCAATTCAGCAGGCATCTTTGCTCAGCTAGGCTTGCAGGAGTCTAATGCTTTTGGAAGATCATGGGCAACAAGTTTCAACATAAATTTTGGAGAATATTCATCGACCTATAATTTTTCACTTACTGACCCTTGGATTAAAGGAGATAACTATAGAACTGCTTTTAAAGCAAACTTCTTCCTAAGTAGAGATTATCCTCAAGAATTTAAAAGTGAAGATAATGGCAGACTATATGCTGTCGATGATCAAATTAGTGATAGTAATGACACATTATCTTCTATTGTATTGGAGAACTTTGGGGGAGGTTTTTCATTTATAAGACCTTTAAACGGAGGAGATCCATTTGCTAATTCGGCTTGGAGAGTTCAACTAGGAATGAATTTCAAGCAAGTTTCAATGATTGATAGTGATAGGAATGAGAAGCCTTTCGCAACTAGACAACCTACAACTGCAAATATCAATGAAATTATATGCATCGGCTATACCTCACAGGATGGAAGTTGCCCTTCCACAAATACATTAATGAGCTTCTTGGTTAGTGCCTCTCGTAATAGATTGAATAGTTCAGTAAGCCCAACTTCTGGAAATGTCTTAAGATTTGGAACAGAACAATTTATCTCACTAGGAGATGATTCACCCACTTTTAATAGAACGAGAATTTCTTATGCTTGGTTTATACCCACTAGATTCATTAATTTAACAAAAGATTGTAGGTCAGAAGAATCTGATAATAATAGTTGCGCTCAAACAATTGCAATACAAGTTAAGGCGGGTACTATTTTAGGAGAACTCCCCCCTTATGAGGCATTTTGTATGGGAGGATCATCATCAGTTAGGGGGTGGGGCTCATGTGATCTGGCTGTGAGTAGAAGTTTTGCTGAAGCAACGATAGAATATAGATTTCCAGTTTGGAGAATGATTTCAGGTTCATTATTTGCTGATGCGGGGACTGACTTGGGCTCCCAAGCTGATGTGCCGGGCAAGCCTGGTGAACTACTACAAAAAGATGGTTCAGGTTTTTCTCTTGGTTTGGGTATAGGAGTGAAAACTCCTATTGGGCCAATAAGACTAGACATAGCTAGTCAAGACTTAAGTGGCGAAGTTAGATATACACTTGGTGTTGGTTGGAAATTTTAAGTGTTTAATTGGCCATCAAATTACGATTCTTGCTTTACCTTGCGTTCTTCAATTACAAGGGAAGGGATTGGATTACACAGCGGAGAAAAAACAAAAATAGTAATTTCGCCATATCAAGAGGAGGGCTACTTTGTCTCTTTTAAAGACAACCCAAATAAAATCTATAAATTAGAACAGAGTCTTATTGGTAGTACCATGTTGTGTACTGCAGTTAAACTTGGTACTAGAAACTTATATACTATTGAACACTTATTGTCATCTTTGGCCGGTTGTGGATTGAGTTATATACATATTCAGGTTGATGGTAAAGAAATACCATTGTTAGATGGGTCCGCAATATTATGGGTTAAGGCTTTTGAGGAGGTAGGAATTAGAGAAGTTATAAAACCTAAGAATTTTATGATGGAAATACATTCTCCCCAGATATTTTCTAAGGGCGACTCGACAATAGCAATAACTCCTAACAGCAAATTAAAGATAATTTCGATTATTGATTTTTCTTATAAAGCAATTGGTAAACAAACATTCATTATTGATTTAAGTCCTAAAGATTTTGTAGAAAATATCGCTCCTGCAAGAACATTTGGTTTTAAGGACCAATTTCAAGAACTCAGCGAAATAGGTTTAATTAAAGGTGGCAGTCTTGAAAATGCATTAGTTTGCGATGGGGAGACGTGGGTGAACCCTCCTTTGCGTTTTGATAATGAACCAATAAGACATAAGATTTTGGACTTGATTGGAGACCTTGCTTTGGTAGGGTTACCTAAGGCTCAAATTATTGTTTATAAAGGGTCGCATTCTTTAAATGCATTATTAGCCTCATCACTCACAAATTAATTAATTTTTAAAATTTTGGAAAATCAACACCCTACTAGTAATTTACAACTTTATTCAGAAGATATTCTAGGACTCTTGCCACATAGATATCCTTTTGCACTCGTAGATAGAGTTATAGAACACGTTCCTGGAAAAAAAGCTGTTGCGATTAAGAATATTACGATTAATGAGCCTCAATTTCAAGGCCATTTTCCAAGTAGACCTTTAATGCCTGGGGTTTTGATAGTTGAATCAATGGCTCAAGTGGGAGGCTTAATAGTTTCGCAAATGCCTGAATTGCCAAAAGGACTTTTTGTATTCGCAGGAATCAATAATGTTAAATTTAGAAAACCAGTGATACCTGGAGATCAATTAGTAATAACTTGCGAATTAATAAGTATTAAAAGAAAAAGATTTGGGAAAGTCATAGGGGAGGCACATGTGAACAATAAGCTTGTTTGTTCAGGTGAATTAATGTTTTCTTTGGTAGATTGAGATGAACCAAAAAAATAATATTTCCTATCAAGAAGGAGCTAAAATTCATCCAAATTCTTATGTAGATAAAAGGGCACAATTAGGTATTGGTGTTGTAATTCAGCAGGGTGCAATTATTGGTCCAAATGTTGTACTTGGGGAAGGCACTGAAGTTGGACCTAATTCTATAATTCAAGGAAAAACAACTATAGGAAAAAATAATAAGATTTACCCGCAAGTGTTTATAGGTCTTGACCCTCAAGATTTAAAATACAGAGGGGCTGAAACAGAGGTGATTATTGGAGATAATAATACCCTAAGAGAATGTGTGACTATTAATAAGGCAACTGATGAAGGAGAAAAGACAATTATAGGGAGCCATAATTTGCTAATGGCTTATACTCATATTGGACATAACTGCGAATTAGGAAATAATATTGTTCTTTCTAATAGTGTCCAGGTCGCCGGCCATGTTCACATTGACGATTGTGCAATAATTGGCGGTTGCCTAGGTATTCATCAATTTGTACACATTGGTTTTTTAGCAATGGTTGGGGGCATGACCCGCGTAGTAAAAGATGTCCCACCATTCACTTTAGCGGAAGGACACCCTGGTAAGCTTAGAGGTTTGAATCGTGTTGGTATTAAAAGAAGTGGTTTAATTGAGTCAGGTAAACTTGATCTGAAATTATTGCAAAAAAATTGGAACACTATTTTTAAATCTAACAATGTTCTTTCTAAATCTTTAGAGAATGTAATGCAGGATGATTTGGATTTTGCATCTAAAAAATTATGTGCATTTGTCAAAGAATCAATATCGAAAAATAGACGTGGACCAATGCCAATAGGAAATACATGAAGTATAAAATATTCATTAGTACAGGAGAAGTTTCTGGAGATTTACATGGTGGTTTATTAGCAACTGCAATTTTTAATGAAGCAAGAAGAAGATCAATAGATATTCAAATATTAGGCCTGGGAGGAAAAAATATGAAAAGAGCAGGAGTCAAGATTTTATATGACACAACCTCTATTAGTTCTATTGGTTTTTGGGAAGCACTCCCTTTAGTTATTCCTACATTAAAAATACAAAAGGAGTTTTATAAGTCTTTAATTTCTTCAGAACCAGATTGTTTGATTCTTATTGACTATATGGGACCTAATATAAATATTGGCAGAAAATTAAGAAGAAAAAAAATAGATATCCCAATCTACTATTACATAGCACCTCAGGAATGGGCTTGGAGGGTAGGTAATAATAGCACTACAGATTTGATCAGCTTCTCTAATAGAATCTTTGCCATTTTTAAAGAAGAGGCTAAGTTCTACAAAAAGAGGGGTGGGAATGTGACTTGGGTTGGACATCCAATGATAGATCTTAAAAGAAAATTACCTACAAAAAAAGAAGCAAGAAAGAATTTAAAACTCAGATCGAATCAAAATGTACTACTAATAATGCCAGCTTCGAGGAAACAAGAGATCAAGTACTTAATGCCAGTTTTCATGAAGGTTGCTTATAAACTTCAAAAGAAATACCCCGACCTATTTGTTTATATTCCGTCTTGCCGTAAAGAATTTGATTATAAATTCAATAAGGCGTTGAAGAAATATAAAGTTATCGGTAAAGTGATTCCTGAATCAGATACAAAAACTGAAAAGGAAAATATATACTCATTAACTAAATTAGCTCTATGCAAATCAGGCACAGTAAATATGGAAATAGCTTTAAATGGGATCCCCCAAGTCGTTGGATATAAAGTAAGCAGAGTAACTGCCTTTATTGCCCGGAAACTTCTGAATTTTAAGGTGAAATTCATTTCTCCAGTTAATTTATTAATGAAAAAACTTATTGTTCCTGAATTTGTCCAGAAGGAATTCGACGTAGAAAAAATATATAAAAAATCATGTCAATTAATAGATAGAAAAAATGATAAAATCAAAATGAAAAGAGGTTATTCTTTGCTTCAAAAAGAACTAGGTGAAAAAGGCGTAGTGGATAGAGCAGCAAAAGAAATTTTAGACTCTTTGATTTAATTAAAATTTATTCTAATGAGAATTTTTTTTTCTTTTATTACTTTCCTAATATTAATAATTCCACAAAATGTTTATGCTGAAGATGTGATTCTTGCCGGAGGGTGTTTCTGGTGTATGGAACATGACTTTGAAACTATTGATGGAGTTAATTCAGTCAAAAGTGGCTATTCTGGAGGCATGCTTGAGAAGCCTACATATGAGAATCACTCAGGTCATCAAGAAGTTGTTTTAGTAGATTATGATCCACTGGTTATTGAATTCAATGATCTTCTAAGGACATATTTCAGGAATATAGATCCGCTCGATCGAGGAGGACAATTTTGCGATAGAGGAGATTCATATAGAGCAGTAATCTTCTTTAAAGACGCATTCGAGGAGTCTCAAGCAAAAAAGGCCTTCACTTCTGTGTCTCAAGAATTACATGTTCCCCTGGAAGAAATCAGGGTTGATCTTGAACCAAGAAATAAATTTTGGATTGCAGAGGATTATCATCAGGATTTTGCGACTAAAAACGAACTTAAATATAAGTTTTATAGGTTTTCATGTGGAAGAGATAAAAGATTAGATCAACTATGGGGGGATAATGCACGCACGGACAATCCTTGGTTGTGAAAATGCTAGTCACAAGAATTCTTAAGAAATTTTACGAGTGTTTTTACACCATACCCAGTAGCTCCTGATGGATTGATATCTTTGTCTTTTTCTGTCCAACAAGTGCCAGCAATGTCAATATGCGCCCATTTAATTGATGGGTCAAAGAATTCTTCTAAAAATAAAGCTGCTGTAATTGAACCACCTGCTCGAGGACCTGTATTTTTCATGTCTGCAATATGTGATTTAAGTCCTTCTTTATAAGATTTTTGTAAAGGCATTGGCCATAAACCTTCGCCTGAATCTTTAGCAGAATTAATTAAGGCTTTTGTTAATTCTTCATTATTACTCCATAAGCCTGCAACATCATTACCCAAAGCGACAACACAAGCGCCCGTTAGAGTCGCAAGATCAATTATGCAATCTGGTTTTAAATCTGAGGCATAAGTTAGAGCATCTGCAAGAGTCAACCTGCCTTCAGCATCAGTATTATTAATTTCAATAGTTTTACCATTGGATGCTTTTACAACATCCCCTGGATGAATAGCAGAGCCGTTAATCATATTTTCGCATGCTGCGACGATAAAGTGAACCTCTAAACCTTCTGGTTTGAGTGCTCCAATAGCCCTTGCTGTTCCCAAAACAGCTGCACTTCCACCCATATCGTATTTCATCATCTCAATCTGGGATGCTCCAACCTTTAAATTGTATCCACCTGAATCGAAAGTTAGCCCTTTGCCTACAAGTGCAATTTTCTGCTTTATGGGGTCATTTGATTTATAAGTTAAATGAATAAATTTAGGTGGGAGATCTGATCCTCGAGATACTGCTAGATAGGCACCCATACCAAGTTCCTCGCAATCTTTCTTTTCAAGAACCCTTATAGATAAACCTTGTTCATGAGCTATATTGGAAGCTACCTTTGCCATTTCAGAAGGGGTCAAAATATTTGGAGGGGCTTTCACAAGCTCTCTCGCAAGCTCAACTCCCGAACATAATTCTTCAGTCTCTCTGAAAGATATTATGGATTGATCATTCAAATTTAGAAATTCAATTTTTTCTAGGAACTCTTTATCACTTCTTTTACTATTAAATCGATTGTCTTTAAATATTGATAATCTTATTGATTCCGCTACGAGATATATAGTATTTAATTCCAGATCATTCCAAGGGAGTAGTATACCTACCACTTTATCTAAGCCGGAAATACTTCTGATAGCTTTTGACACAACAATTTTTAAGTTTTGTTTGTCAAAAATTTTTTTATCTCCAAGCCCTACAAAAGAAATTGATTCAATTTTCTGATTGATAAATTCAAGTGTAATATTTTGTCCTTTTTCTCCATTGAATTTTTTATTTTTTATTTTTATCAATATATCTTCTGAATTTATTATGTGATCAATTGTTTCTAATTGCTTTTTAATATCGGTCTCAAAAATACCGTAAATCAATGACTTACCATTCCATGAATTTAAAGGTTGTTGGAAAATAGAAAATTTCATATTTAAAATTAAATTTAATTTTTAAATGTTTGTGAATGTGGTTGACCATATATTTCTAGTTTCCTTATTAAAAGGCGGCAACCATAAATAAATTAGCTTCTTTTCTAATTTACGCCTAAATTTGACATCTTTGGGGACATCTAAGAGAAAACGTATATCTAAATGATTTTTAATTTCATGAGAATGTAAGGTCTCTTTATAGTTGTTAATGTAAGTTTTGCAATCATGAACCCCTTTCCATCTTTCGTCCGCTGAAAAGGTTTCTCCAATGTAAAGGATTATATTTTTATCAAATATTTTGTCAATCACAAAATATATAGCAGAGCTTTTGCTGATTAATTTGTTAGATCTCCAAAAATTGATTGAATGACTAGTTAATTTAAAAGGATTAATTTTTTTTATTTCGGAATCATAGATATCAACATTAGGGGATTTTTGTAAATATGGATCATGTAAGTTCTTGAGTATTTTTTTTTGATATAGATAAATTTTCTTTTGCCATTCAATAATTTCTTTATAGCTCTGAATTGGTAACTTGTTAGATTGCGAATAACTCGAAAAGATATCTTTTGTTTTGAAAAGTTCAATTTGTTTGGTTTTATTGGTATTTTTTTGATTTTTTTGATTGCTCAAGGATTCTTAATTCTTTGTTGGAATAATAATATTGATTTATGTCTTCATAAATGATTTATTTGTAAACTATAATTTTCTTAATTAAAACTTTAATTTCTTATATTCTTGTTATCTTTAGTACAAGGATAAAACCAAAGATAAATTCTCTAAAATATGAGTTTTTTCGAGTCAGACATTGTTCAGGAAGAAGCAAAAAAGCTTTTCAACGATTATCAAGAACTTATGAGAATAGGTTCTGATTATGGAAAGTTTGATAGAGAAGGGAAAAAAATGTTTATCAAAAAAATGGAATCCTTAATGGACCGTTATAAGATTTTTATGAAAAGATTTGAGTTATCGGAAGACTTTCAAGCCAAAATGACTGTTGAGCAACTCAAAACACAACTAAATCAATTTGGTATTACTCCAGAACAGATGTTTGATCAAATGAATAAAACCTTGATAAGAATGAAGGAAGAGCTTGATAAGAGTTCCTAAGGATTACTAGTAAATTCTCATAACAAAAAATTTATGAAAAACGAATTACAACTACCCAAATGGTTGACTAGAGGAATTTCAGAATATTTCCCCAAAAATGAATTCGAAGATTCTTTTGCAAAAACAATGCATTCATCAACAGAGAATGGAGAAAAATTAAGAGTTAAGCTAGGTATTGATCCAACTGGTACTGATATCCATTTGGGACATAGTATTTTGTTTCGGAAATTAAGATTATTCCAGGATCATGGACATACTGCAGTCTTAATTATTGGAGACTTTACTGCTCAAATTGGAGATCCTACTGGTAAAAATAAAACTCGCATCCAACTGCCAGAAGATAAAGTATTGGAAAATGCTAAAACATATTTAAAGCAATTAGGCTTGGGGAAACCTGCTAATGAGTCAATTTTAGACTTTGAAACTAAGGGGAGGATAGAGATTAGACATAACAGTGAATGGTTAAAAGATTTAAATTTAAATCAGGTAATTAAACTTCTGAGTGCTTCTACAGTAGGTCAAATGCTCGCAAAAGAAGAATTTAATAATAGATACAATTCTCAAACTCCAATATCTCTTCATGAATTCTTATATCCTTTGTTGCAAGGGTACGATTCGGTTGTAGTAAATTCAGATATTGAATTGGGAGGCACTGATCAGAAATTTAATATTGCAATTGCTAGAGATCTTCAAAGGCAATTTAAACAAAAGCCTCAATACGGTCTTCTATTGCCTATCCTGACTGGTCTTGATGGAGTGAAAAAAATGAGCAAGTCAGAATTTAATACTGTTGGTATCAGCGAAGATCCTTTATCAATGTATTCCAAATTAGAGAAAGTTAAAGATGACATCATCCCTTCTTATCTTGAATTACTTACATCATGTGATTTGTTATCCATATCAAGAAAAGAACCTAGAGAATTGCAGAGATTTATGGCTTTTGAAGTTACTTCACTATTTCATGATCGTCAAAAAGCTATCGAGGCTCAGAAAAACTGCGAAAAGATTTTTCTTGGTGAAAAGGAAGAAGTAGGAGACATTCCACTTATTTCACTAAAAGAAATAGAATTTCCGTTGAAGTTTTTTTATTTATTGAGCAAGTTGAATCTTTTTAGCTCTAGCAGTGAATCTAAAAGAACTATAAAGGGAGGAGGAGTAAAGCTTAATAGTGAAAAAATAAATGATCCTGATATTGCCATCAAGGTTAAAGAAGATTTAGTAGGAAAGATTTTACAGATAGGCAAGAAAAAATCATTTAGATTCGAAGACTAAGATGATTAAGAAATCTGATGCTACTGAAAAAATAATCTTAGCCATTGATGGTTTTAATAAGCAACAAGCTATTTCACTTTTAGAAAGTTGCCCCAATATAAAATGGATAAAAGTTGGATTAGAATTATTCTCAAGGGAAGGTCCAGAAGTAATTAAAATTTTTAAAGAGATGAATAAAAAAGTATTCTTAGATTTAAAGTTTCACGATATTCCAAATACAATGCAATCTGCATGTTTTGAAATAGCACAATTAGGAGTAGATATTATTTCATTACATGCTATGTCAGGTTCAAAAGCTTTGAAGGCTTCTAAGGAAGCAACTATTGAAGGCGCCCAAAAGGTTAATGTTGAATATCCTTTGGTCATCGGAGTCACTGTTTTAACAAGCTTTTCTCAGAAAGAGTTTATTGAAGAACTAATTCCAACTTCTTCAATTGAAGAAAGTGTCATGAGATTTGCTATGGTCTCGAATAAAGCAGGGTTGGATGGTTGTGTATGCTCTCCTTGGGAAGCCAAGAAATTAAGGTTAGCTTTTGGTCCGAATTTTCAATTAATTACACCTGGCATAAGACTTGATGATGACAATAGGAATGATCAATCTAGAATAATGAGCCCTAATAAGGCCATATCAAACGGTGCGTCAAAAATAGTCATTGGCAGATCTATCACTCAATCTTTAAATCCTCATAAAGTCTTTGATCAGATTTGTAATCAATTAAGTTGATTTATTCTTTAATCTAGGCTCTTTACCTTTTATCATTCTTCGAATATTCTCTCTGTGTTTCCAAATTACTAGAATGGAAATTATAAAGCTTATTATTGTAAACGGCTGATCTAAAGTTCCAGTCTTTGCATACATCAAAATTGGTAAACTAATAGCTCCAGAAATACTTGCTAAAGAAACTATTTTGAATATAGAAAGAACTAATAAAAAGATGCCTAGAGCGCTAAGACCTACTTGCCATGCAAGAGCTAAAAACATGCCTAAACCAGTTGCCACTGCTTTTCCTCCTTTCCCTTTAAGCCAAATTGGCCATATATGACCAGATATTGCAAAAACTCCTGCTAAGATTTCAACTAAATCGATATTAACAAAAGTATGAGCTATCTTAACAGCAACAAATCCTTTTAATACATCAACTGTAAATACAAATAATGCAGACCATTTGCCGACATTCCTAAGGACATTTGTTGCTCCTGTAGATCCTGAGCCTGCTTCTCTTAAATCAATACCTTTAATTTTCTTTGCAATCAGGAATCCTGTAGGTGTAGAGCCTAAAAGATAGCTAATTATTAGCACAAAAAATATTTCTTTCATTTATGTCAATACATTTCAAGATCATTATATAACTCATTATCTGTTCCAGCAAAAGCAAGCCATAGAGGAAATTGAATAATTGGTATATCTAGAGATCTTTCCGAAGCATCAACGATAATCAAAGGGATCTCGTCATTCTCCTCTAATCTATCAGCCCTTTCAATAACTCCCTCGGCCCTCTCAAAAAGCATTATTCCACTATTTGGACCGAAATCTTCTCTTGTGAGCCCAAGCGAATCTTGGAGTATTCTTCTCCACTCTCCTAGCCTCTCGGGTTGGGAAGCTAGAATTAGAGTCTGGAACTGATCGCCATACAATTCACCAAGAATAGAAATAAGACCAGCAGTAACTAATACATTTTTTTGTCTAGACCCTTTGCTTTCTAATGCACCTCTTCCTCCCATATTAAAGAACCAATCTTCTAGTATTTCTATGTCACTAGAATCTAAGCTTCTTCTTAATTTCCAAGGCTCAGCATAAAAATCCGGTTGTTCTATAAAGCTTGCAAAACATTTTCTTATTATCTCTTCATCAGGTTTAAATGTGTCTGCTAGAGCAGGGACATTGATTTTTTCTGGCTCATTTGATAATGTTTCCTTGCCATCCAAAGGAGAAGGCTTAACAATAATAGGTTGAGAGACTAATTCCAGCTTTTCAACTGATTGAGATAAATTCTGCAGTGCGCCTGTCAAATAGACTTGGAATCCTTTTACCTGCTTTGCTATATCTTCTGTCTGCCCATTAAATGTTTCACCAATTTCCTTAGTTAATTTGCCTTTTTTATACTCTAAATTTTTTATTTCTTTTTCTAAATCAACTTTCTTTTTGTACAAATCTTTCAGGATTTTTGTAGATAGATCATCTTTTGATTGCTCCTTTTCAATTTTGTTTCCCTTCAGTTGCTTTTTTTCTCTCTCAATTGGTTTCACATCTGAGTCCTGCTTCTCAATATTTTTTTCTTCTTTCATATTATTGATATTGGAATCCTGCTTTAGTGCATCGACTTGCTCTTTATCATTTTTATAAGAAGAAGATCTGTTTTCAGTCATTTTAGAATCTGTCATTTGATTGCTTAAGAATTAAAAGATTATTTGATTAATTATTTTTTATTTCTAAAGATTCGACATTTTTCATGAGTTTATTTTTTAATTGCTCTGGATTAAACAATATTGGCAAAAGATGTGGGCTAGATTTTTCTCTAAAATAAAAAATAATAGGAAAATATGGAAAAAACATTCTCCAGGCTATCCAATTTTCAAATGGAAAAGTTCTAATCACTTTGCCAAGTTGTAATACAACGAAATCATCTTTAGTGATTTTTATTCTTAGGGTAAATGCCTGTAAGAGCAAAAAGAAACTAAATGAGGCGGATATTATCGTGGGCCAAGAACCTATTTTTAGAAAAAGAAGCATGAAACTTAAGAAAATAAGGATTATTGGCAGTTGATAAGAAGGAGAAAGAATTTCTGTATCATCAACTATTTCTTTTTTAAACATAAATTTATCCAAATAAGATTTGAGTAAGAAGTACATCCATTAAAGATACTGTAACAAGTGTCATTACTACTGCACCTGTAGTACTTGTTCCAACTTCTTTGGGACCACCCCTTGTAGTAAGCCCCCACCCACATGCAATTATGGCAATTTGCAGTCCAAATATAACTGACTTTATAACCATTGAACCTAAATCATGTGGCGTTAAACTAAATGATCCAAGTCTTATGGAATCTATAAATTTGTCAGGTTCCACACCATAAAAAATTTCACTAAAGATTTGCCCACTCCATAGCCCAACCATGAGAAATAAAAAACATTGAATTGGTGACATTATTACCATTGACAATATTCTTGGGACTACTAAATATTGAACTGGATCTGTTTTTAGCATTGTAATAGCGTCTATTTGTTCAGTAACTTTCATAGTCCCCAATTGTGCGGCATATGCAGTAGCAACTTTACCAGTCATCAATGTTGCTGTAAGTAATGGAGCCATTTCTCTTGCCATGCCAACTGCTAATAAACCCCCTATTCTATCTTTTAAACCTAATACTGAAAGTTCAGATGCAATTTGAATATTAAAAACTGTTCCTGCTGCTATTCCTGTGATCAGTACAATTAAGAAACTTCCTGGTCCAGCTTCCATTAATTGTTCTGATAAATCGTTTCTTGAGATTTTGCCTCTAAATATATAACTGATTGCTTGACCTCCTATGAGGAGGCTTTTGAAAAGTCTTTTAAAGGATTTTGGAAAACGCATTTTTATAATTTACTGAAAAACTAATCGTTTATCCCATTTTCTCATAACCAAAAGCCCTAAGATCACTAATAATGAAGGTATCAGACCTATACAGATTCTAATAGTTAATTGAGCTAACGAGGACTGTTGAATTATATTAATCGAATTCTCATCTATGATGCATGCTTTATATCCAGATATGAATAATAAAACACCAAGTATTTGTACTGCGATTCCTATGCCAATCTTTTGAACTAAAACCATCCATGCTGTGTATATTCCAGCTGGTTTCTCGGGGTCTTCATCAATCGCATCTGGTAAAAGGGACCAAGGTATTAAATAAGCCGTTGATGCGCCTACTCCTATTAAACAAATAATTATAAATAACAAAATAAATAAAAGAATGTTGTTACCCTCTTGCAGGAAATCAAATCCTAATCCAGATGTTTTTAGGAAAGATGGGAAGAATAATGCAGCAGTACAAGAAATTATCCATAAAATCGATCCATACTTAAGCGCTATTAATCTTCCAGCACTATTTGATACTTTGCTCCATACTTGTAGACCAATTAAGGCGCTTACCATAAAAGGAATTGGAGCTAATACTGCTAAATCAGTTGGCACATTTAAAACGTCTTCTACATAAATAATCGCTACGGTTTGCATTAACTGCAAACTACACCATAACAATATATATAAGGCTATAACTTTTCTGAACTTCTTATTACTAAAAATTCTCTGAAATTGAAGCATTATGGCTTCTGCTTTACCTGTTGGTTTTCTGGCTGTTTTTGCAAACCTGGCTAGCCCCCAGCAGGATATCAAAGTAGTCAGAAAGACAATAATACCACTAAGTTTTCCTATTAAGAAATAGTTCTCAACTGTTTGAACTCTGATTAATATTACTCCAGCAATTATTAAGCCACTTAAACTCGCAATAATTGATCCTGTAAATCTTGCTGCGTTTAGTTGTGTCCTTACTGAAGTCTCCTCGGATATTTCAGTTGATAAAGCGGCAAATGGAAGATTGACTCCTGTATAACCTGTCATCAAGATTATGGATATTAGCCCATAATAAATTGTTTTTTGAATTATGTTTCCTGGGGGAATCCACCAAATCGCAGCTATCGAAAAGGCAAGTGGAACTGATGAAATAATCATCCAAGGAATTCTTGGCCCCCATTTAGTACGCGTTTTGTCGCTTAACCTTCCAATTAAAGGATCATTGATCGCATCCCATAGTTTTATAGTCATTAATATAGAACCAGCTATCAATGCGGGTAAACCAGCTGAGCAAGTTAGAAATCTAAATAGATGAAAACCTAATAAAGTTGCTGCGAGACCCGTCCCGGCATCGCCAAGACCATAAGAGAGCATTAATCTCGTATTTTTTTTATTTATATTTGAGTGAGAATTTTTCAATCTTTGGAACTCTGTTGGTTGCTTTGCTAATGTATTATTGCAGAGGTAAGTTTTTTTGCATCCTGCGGGCGTGGTTTAGTGGTAAAACCTCAGCCTTCCAAGCTGAAGATGCGGGTTCGATTCCCGCCGCCCGCTTAATCATTTTTAATACTTGTCTCATATATTTTTTTAGAGATAAGCAGAATGGCGCTTCTGCTTTCTAGATCAACTGAATTCCCTGATATTTGTTTAGGTTCAGTGATATTAGAATCTGCTGTGTCTATGATCTTTAGCCATTTGCTTGTACTTTTTGGTAAACAAAAATTAATATTTTTTTTATATGCATTTAAACCACACCAAAGAATAGGACTACTCTTATTTATGCTAAAAGCTAATGTATGAGACCAACTACTCCAATCAGGATTGTTGATAGTTGTTCCATGCCAATATATTTCTGGGAGATTCTCCCTGCTTGATTTGTTCATTGGATTTATGAACTTAGATAATTTTTTTCTTATACGTATGAGTTTCTTTACAAAAGCTAATAATTCAAGGTCTTGGTCTTTTTCATTCCAATTCATCCATGCTAAAGAATTATCTTGACACCAAGTGTTATTATTCCCTCCTTGAGATCTCCCAACTTCGTCTCCCATAAGTAACATTGGAACACCTCTTGATATTAATAATGTAAAGAGAAGATTTCTTTGCTGTTTTTTTCTTAAGGAATTGACTCCTAAATCATTAGAGGGTCCCTCTACTCCATGATTCCAAGAGTTGTTATGATTTTCTCCATCTTTGTTTTGTTCCCTATTAGAAAAATTATATTTGTTATTAAAACTTACTAAATCTTTTAATGTAAATCCATCATGGGCAGTAATGAAATTAATTGATTTGGGGTATGTATTCTTACCTTCATAAGTATTAGGACTTATCTGCAATTTGCTAGATAAATTCCATGCAGTATCGTCTTCACCTTTCCAGAATTTTCTCGAATCATCTCTAAAATATCCATTCCAAGTGAAAACATTTTTTGCTGGAAAATCTTTTGATTTATATAAACCTCCGCAATCCCATGGTTCACTTATAAATTTTACTTCAGTTAATTCCGGATCTGATTCTAGGTCTTCAAAAAAAGGAGGATTTAAAAGGGGAATTAAATTTTCTCCTCGCGATAATGCTATTCCAAGATCAAATCTAAATCCATCTACACCTAATTCGTTAGCCCAACACTTTAATGATTCTATAATAAGTCTTCTTACTAATCCTCTATTAGCGGCAATTGTATTTCCGCATCCAGTGACATCCTGGAAGTTTTTCTTTTTATCTATGAAGTAAAAGAGACTTTCATCAAAGCCTTTCCAAGACAAAATCGGACCATCTTTGTTCCCTTCAGATGTGTGATTGTAGACAACATCCAGAATTACTTCAATATTATGATAATGACATGCTTCTACAAATTTCCTAAACTCCTTCCTACTACCCTCTGAAGATGAATTTGTAAAATATTGAAAATGAGGTGCAAACCAATTAATTGGACTATACCCCCAATAATTTTGTAATCCATTTGGTGCATCATTTGGATCAAAACAAAAAATAGGTAATAGTTCAATTGTTGTAACTCCAAGATCTTTAAGGTAGGGAATTTTTCTTATCAATTTCTCAAAACTGCTTTCCTGAGACTCCGTTTCGACATTCTTTAAATTCTTGGTAAAAGCATTGATATGTAATTCATAAATAATAGTTTTTTCCCATGAATGTTTTGGCCTTGGGAAATTGTCAAAGTCAAATTTATCTCTTTCGCAGACAATACTTTTAAGGCAAGTATTCAGATTGCTTTCTTGATGGCATGCATTTTCTCTATTGTATATATCCCACCCAGTTATTTCACGACTGCAAGGATCTAGAAGTATTTTTTTAGAATAATTAGAATCGCAATTGTACTTTTGGTGAACTCTGAATCCATAAAGAGCTCCTTTTTTTAGACCTTTTATCTCTGCATGCCAGTATGGCCCTGAACAATGTGAGCTATCTAATTTGAATATAATGTAGGGATTAACTGCATTTTTACTATCAAAAATTAAGAGTTCAATAAACTCTGCATTAGAAGCTATAACTGAAAAATTTACTCCATTATCAGTTATTGAACTTCCCAAAGGAGAGGGATTCCCTATGTTAATTTCTAGGACTTCTTTAACTTCTGATTTGAGCAGATTAGTTTTATTAATATTTCTTTCTTTCATGATAATTCTATAAATAACAAATAAATCAACTCTTGTATTTCAAAAATTGAATAGATTTGAGTTTGTTTTTAAGACATATATATAAATCTATATATAGTTTTTCAGTCTTTAGAACTTTATTAAGGAATACTGATATTTATTAAAAACGCTTACTGACATGTGATGAGAAGAAAATATATTAGAAAGTTAATAAAAAATAATATAAATTTTGATTTTTTATTATTTCCCAATAAATCTTATTTTTATGTATGGATACTCTTTATATAAATTTCTTTAAAAATCTAGTGATATCAATAAGTTTCTAGTATATCCATGGCGCTTGATCGAGTATGGTTTTTGTGTGATTACTGATTCAAAGAATCAATCTTTTAGAAATAATTGTCAACAAACTTTGTATAAAGCTTTGCGCCAACGGGATTTTCGGTTGCCGTATTTGGATTTGCTCCATATGATATGCAAGTTCGGGATATTTAGACTTATTCAAAACAAGTCTTTAAAATCTCTGCTTTAAAAAACAATTCAATGAACAAAGCTGACTTAGTAAATCTTGTTGCTGCTCGTACCGAGCTCACAAAAACAGATGTTTCTTTAGTTGTTGATGCAGCTATTGAAACTATCGTAGATTCAGTAGTGGAAGGCAAAAAAGTCTCCATACTTGGATTCGGTTCATTTGAACCAAGAGATCGTTCTGCAAGACAGGGATTAAACCCTAAAACAGGCGAAAAAATTGCAATCCCTGCTAAAAGAGTACCTACATTTTCAGCAGGAAAATTGTTTAAGGATAGGGTGCAGGGCTAATATAGCTAACCTCCATATTCTTACAAAGGGCTCTTATAATGAGCCCCTTTTTTATTTTTCAATCCAATCAATTTGAAATACTAGAATCAATTTAAGATTGTAAGTTCTAAGCAATGTTTTTTTTTAAAGCATTTTTTTATTTGTTAATCTCACTTTATTTTGTTTCTCCAAGAGTTACAAGATCGATGGATTTATTTTTCTTAAATGAGATAAAATATTGTCTGGATAATCAATTAAAAGACAAATGTAAAGAAATAATTTTAGAATTAGAAGCTCTTCAGACTATTGAAGAGGAAAAAGGCAATTTTAGATGTCAAACAAGTATCCTGGGTCTTCAATCTGAACTAATTAAGGCTATTAATTCCAATCATAGAAATTTCGATTTTGAAGGAGTTTCGATTACATTCGTAATTAAAAATTGTTAAATAATAGAAAAACCAAATAAATTATAATAATATGTTAAAAATTTAATTTGTTTATGGAAAAAGGTTTTGCAGATAAAGAAGAAAAATTCAACGATAACAGATCAGAACTAGTTACAAATAAAAAAGGTATTGCAAAGTTTCTTGAAGGTAAACAGTTTACTTATACATTACCTGGTAAAAAACAAATAAATATTTTTGGATCTCTTGTATTAGGACTTAATTTAATATTAATAATTGTCACGTTACTTTATTTAAACAATGAATCATTTCATGACTTTATATTTAATATAGGGCGTTAAAGATATTAAAAAGATACAACAAATAAGATGATATATTAATTATTTATTAGATAAATATTTTTTCAAATGATGAAAACTATAAATATGATATTTCAGATTTTCATAATTTTTATTATTGCCACAATTTTAATTTTCTGGTTAATTGGATTTAAATCAGCTTTTGAAGCAGATCAATACTGTCATTATGATCTGACAACAAAAAATAATGTTAGTGCTAAATTTGGCTGTGATCATGATTTAGAGACTCATCAATGGGTACTCTTTGAGAATCAAGATGATTCAACTCCAGCTAAAATCATTAAAAGATACAGGTATAGATTTTTATAAGTTTTATTTACTGTAAATGAATTTAGCAACAAAAATAGAAAACATTGCGGTTAAAGAAAAAGTTAGATATTGACCCAAATCACCTTCACTGTAAATATTGTTATTTAGGAATATATAAAGGTCTAATAAAGAAGCTACAGTTCCCCAAATGATTACCCATAGTGAGATGTAAAGTATGATTTTAAATTTTTCCATATTAATAGTTAATTAATTCCAAATATAGCTGAAGTAACTGGTCTACCCTTAAATACTAATTCAGTTAAAATTAGCATAAGAAATCCGATCATTGCCGCTCTCCCATTGACAAGTTCCACACTTTTATTAAAGCCGAATACATTTTTAACTTCATCACCCTGATTATCTATCCACTTGCTAAATTCTTCCGAATCTGTAATTGTATTAGGTCCGTTTGTTAATTCTTTATTTTCCATTAGTTGAATTATTTTTTACATCTTAATAAATTAAAAAACTTTTTAGTACTTTATATATTCAACTTAAATAAAATATCAATGTAAAAATGACTGTCCACATTATTTCTAGTCTTATTATTAGTTGGCAAATATATTCAATAGAGTAATTACTACATGGATTCCCCTCTCTATTTATTTCTGGCTTAATTGATATACCGTTTGCATACTCATTTTCTCCTCCCAGTCTTATATTGACTAAATACGCAAATATTGCCTCAGAGATTCCAGAATTTGGTGATTCATATTTACTTCCATCACTAAAAACTTTTTTTATAGTATTAAAATAACTACTAACTTCTCTCTGGATTAGGGGTAGGGTAATGACAACTAATCTTGAAGGTACAAAGGTTGCTATATCTTCAATCTTTGCGCTGAAATATCCTATATATTTATATGCTCCATATTTATAACCAATCATTGAATCTAATGTGCTGATAGCCTTATATGTAAACCCTAATGATAGTGGCCCAGGCAAATTTGGTGAATATTTAATAGAAATTGCACCTATAAAAATCCAGAAAAGTGGTCCGAAAACACCATCTACTGCATTTTCTGTAAGACTCTCAGTCGCAGATCTTAGTAAGTGCGTTTTGTCCGATTTACTAACGTCTCTACTAACAATCTTTTGGACTTTTTTCTTAATTAAGGCAAGAGAAGCTTCTCCTTCATTTTCTACACTTAATGAATTTGATATATCCTTAACACTTGAAATAAGACCTTTTGTCGCTAGGCAACTTGATAAACCCAAAAAAAGAAAAACTGTGAAAATTAAATTAAACTTTGGCTGATTAAGTTGAATTTCAATAAACTTACCAGTAAAGAAACTAACACTTATAGTAGAAATCGATATTAAGAATCCTGAGAGAAATAATATTACTTTATTTTTTTCGAAATTTTTTATAAAGAAATTAGTTGTTTTTTTTATATAAATGCCTATTACTTGCACTGGGTGCAGAAAAATTTCCGGGTCGCCAATTAATAGGTCAAAGCCTATCGAAGAAATTATTATAAAAAATATATTTATTTCAGCCAACTGAACATTGATCGAAGTCCTTTGCCAACTTTTTCAATTTCATGTTTAGAATTTTCCTGTCTTAATTTATTCATTAGAGGTTTGCCTTCCTCGCATTCCGATACAAAATTCTTAGCGAATACACCTTGTTGAATATCCTCTAGAATTTTTTTCATTTCATTTTTTGTATCTTTATTAATTAGTCTTTTACCACTGACATAATCTCCGTATTCTGCTGTATTAGAGATTGAGTCCCGCATTTGAGATAGACCGCCTTTGACCATAAGATCTACAATTAATTTCACCTCATGTAGACATTCGAAATAAGCCAATTCAGGTTGGTAACCTGCCTCTACTAATGTTTCGAAGCCCGCTTTTACCAGCTCCGAAAGCCCACCACAAAGTACTGCTTGTTCACCAAATAGGTCTGTTTCGGTTTCCTCTTTGAAATTGGTTTCTAAAATACCAGCTCTTGTGCCTCCAATCCCTTTTGCGTATGCCATCGCTAGTGATCTTGCATTGCCAGAAGAATCTTGCTCTACAGCAAATAAAGCAGGCACTCCTTGACCATTTTGATATTCCCAACGAACTGTATGGCCAGGTCCCTTAGGGGCAATCATAACAACGTCTACATTAGAAGGGGGTTTGATTAAGCCAAATCTTATGTTAAATCCATGGGCAAAACTTAATACTTTACCTTCTTTTAAATTTGGTTCTATTTCTTTGAGATATACGTCCTTTTGAAATTCATCAGGCAAAAGTATCATTATCCAGTCTGCTTTACTACTTGCTTGTGCAACTGAGAATACTTTTAATCCATCTTGCAGAGCTTTACTTTCAGATTTACTGCCTTTATATAATCCTACAATCACATCAAGTCCACTATCTTTTAAATTCAGTGCATGTGCATGACCCTGGGATCCATATCCAATGATAGCTATAGTCTTATTATTCAATAGACTTAAATCAGCATCAGAATCATAAAAAAGTTGGGTCATTTTAAAACTATTAGATTTTACATATACATTATTTTAAACTTTTGTTGATTAAATAAACCATATTGATCATTAAAAGAATAATTTTTTATATTACTAAAAGTTTTTAAAAGAAATTAGTTCGCTTCACTAGGATGTGTTATTACTCTATCGATTAATCCATAGTTTTTTGCTTCTTCTGCGCTTAAAAAATAATCTCTGTCAGTATCTTTTTCAATTTTTTCAAATGATTGCCCTGTCATCGTTGCCATGGATTCATTAAGCATATCCTTAATTCTTAGTATTTCTTTTGCTTCAATTTCAATATCACTGGCTTGCCGTTGAGAGGTGCCTCCTAAAGGTTGATGGATCATTATTCGACTGTGTGGCAGTGCTACTCTTTTACCTTTAGTGCCTGCAGCAAGTAAAAAGGCACCCATTGAAGCGGCTAATCCAACGCATATCGTAACAACATCACTTTTTACATATTTAATTGTGTCATAGATTGCTAATCCTGCAGTTACCGAACCACCTGGACTATTTATATACAGGTAAATAGGCTTAGAGTTGTCGTCTGAGTCCAAATACAGCATTTGAGCGACAAGACTATTTGCAATACCATCATTAACTTCTTGTCCTAGGAAAAGTATTCGTTCTACACCTAATCTAGTGTAAATATCTACCCATCTTTCATACTGACTTCCTGGAAGTCTATAAGGTACGCTTGGTGTTCCTATTGGCATAATAAAAATAAATTAGATTGTTGTTGGTAAGTCTTTTTGACTAGTTAGAACTCTATCTATAACCCCATAAGATACAGCTTGTTCAGGGTTCAAGTAACTCATTCTATCTGAGTCTTTTGATAGCTCTTCTATGCTTTTCCCAGTATTACGTGAGAGGATTTCAAGCATGGATTGTTTGTTTTTAAGGACTTCTTCGGCTCTAATTTGTATATCAGTAGCTTGTCCTCTTGCCCCGCTTATTGGCTGATGTAAAACTATTGATGCATGAGGTAATGCAGCTCTTTGGCCTTTAGTGCCAGACGAGAGGATTACTGCTGCCGTCCCCATTGCTTGACCTATACAAATTGTATGTACTGGTGGCTTTATGTAACTAATAGTGTCGCAGATTGCGAAAGCTTCGGTTTCGAAGCCAACTGCATCTCCTGTATACCAACTGGTGCCAGTTGAATTTATATAAAAATAAATAGGTTTTTCAGGATTATCAAATTCAAGATATAAAAGCTGAGCAATAATCAATTCAGTTACATCCATGCCAAGTTGCCTCTTTGCATCATCATCAGAAAAAAGAGGTAACCCAAGATAAACAATCCTTTCTTTGAGTAGTAAAGAAGGCAAATCAGGGGGTGGGGTTCTCATTACGGTGTTATCACCGTAATAGGGGGCAGAAACCGTCATAAGTCCCAAAGTTATTCAATATATTTATTGTAGAAGAGTTAATTCGGAGTTGCTTGAGATTTGAGAGATTTGTTGGACTCTGGATCATTGCTCAGCTTTCCAAAGACCATTCTTCCAGTTGGAGTTTGTAATGCACCTGTTATGACTATATTTAATCTTGATCCTACAAATTTTTTTGCTTCTTCAACTACGACCATTGTTCCGTCGTCAAGATATCCAATACCTTGTTGCTTTTCTTTTCCTTCTCTTACTATTTTTAAGTTTAAAGATTCGCCCGGCTGAACTTCGGGTCTCAAGGCAATTACTAAATCGCTTAAGTTTAGGACTTTTAATTCTTTAACTTCGGCAATTTGGGATAAATTATAGTCAGCAGTTATCAAAGTTCCTGACATATCTTCAGTTATCCTTAGAAGTTTTTCATCAGTACCGTCACCTTCGTATTTTGTGGGATTAATAACTAGCCTCCTTCCATATATTTCTCTTAATTCTTTA
Organism: uncultured Prochlorococcus sp.; assembly: GCA_913048245.1. Lineage (GTDB taxonomy): Bacteria > Cyanobacteriota > Cyanobacteriia > PCC-6307 > Cyanobiaceae > Prochlorococcus_A. The sequence continues at coordinate 28,975 of CAJWWR010000010.1, forward strand.
AGCAATTTTAATCCTCTTCTTCCTTTTGACCTTTTTTCATTGCTGCTTGAATCAGCTAGAGTTTGCAATTCATCAATAACGCTCTGTGCAACAATTATTTGTCCTTCTAATAAACCACAATTTAGAAGACCATTAATCCGTCCATCTATAATCACGCTTGTGTCTAATATTTTGGCACTGGCAGCAGGTAATATACCTTCATTAACCAAATAGGCATCAGTATTATTGGGATTAAACAACCTCAATAAAGTTCTACCATGTGTATCAGCCAGCTTATAACCAAGTACACCAAAAAATATGTTGCTTAAAATAGCTGATAAAGGTTTAGCAAAAAATACCTCTCTTGGGAAAGGTATTAGCAATATTGGTGCCAAAAGAAGGTTCGCTACTAGCAAGCCTAAAATTAGACCAACAGATCTACTAATTAATAAATCAGTCGGCATGGTCTTAATTTGATCTAAAAATGTTTTTCTTAATTGCAAGAAAACAAATCCAGCCGCTAATCCAATAAAAGAACTTATAATTCCTAATACAATTCTCAACCCCTCAATGTTTGTAACATCCTTCAAAATGTCTATAGGCAAAAGATCTACACCTAACCAGCCAGAGGCGGCTCCAGACAATATAAATAAAATAAGTACTAAAATATCTGTCATAACCCTAATCTACTAATGTTTATTAATTGAGTAAATAAAAATTTTGTTTTTAGAATGTTTATTAAGAAATTCAAATGAAAAAAATTGTTGAGTAAATTAATGTTGAAACCGCCTAGAAGTGCATATATACATATTCCTTTTTGTCATAGAAGATGTTTCTATTGCGATTTTGCAATTATACCCTTAGGAGATAATGCAGACAGTAATGGAGGAGTTGGGAGTAAGACGATAAATGATTATTTATTTTTTTTAAAAAAAGAAATATTATCAATCAAACACAAATCTCCACTTTCAACTATTTATATAGGAGGTGGAACTCCCTCTATTTTAAATCCTAATCAAATAAAAGATTTAATAGATATTTTCAAACTAAATTATGGAATTGATAATGGTGCTGAAATAACAATGGAAGTCGATCCAGCAAGTTTTAATGAGAATGATTTATTTGGATTTATTAAAGCAGGAGTTAATAGATTCAGCTTAGGAGGACAAAGCTTTAATAATAATTTACTTGAAAAGGCAGGCAGAAGGCATACTTTTGAGGATTTAGAGAATTCATGTGATTGGCTACAAAAAGCTTATTCTGAAAGGTTAATTAGAAGTTGGAGCTTAGATTTAATTCAAGATCTACCTTCAAGTAATTTAGATTTATGGGCGATTGATCTAGAAAAAGCTCTAACATTTAAACCACCGCACATTTCGATTTATGATCTAAATATTGAAGATGGCACAGTATTTCAAAGAATGATTGAGATAGGTAAGATTGCTTTATTGAACGACGAAGAATCATTTCAGAATAGTAAATTGACTAACTCGATTTTAAGAAAATCTGGTTTTTCAAGATATGAAATCTCAAATTATTCAATCCCTGGCCACCAATCGAGACATAATAGAGTCTATTGGAAGGGGATAGGGTGGTGGAGTTTTGGTCAGGGATCTACTAGTGCTCCATGGGGAATTAAATTTACGAGACCGAGAATAAGTCAAGATTATAAACAGTGGGTTACTAGTCAATGTGATGAAGGTCTTGAATATTCCTTAGTGAACAAAAGCATCCCGTATCTAGATTTAGACGAGAAAATAATGCTTGGAATGAGACTGAAGGAGGGTGTAAATTTAAAACGATTATTTATTGAACAGGGGTGGGATGAAGAAAAAACGAAAACTTACTTAAATCAGTTACTAGATACGTGGAAAGATTTTAGAGAAAATGGGATTTTATGTAATGAAGGTGATCGTTTTTTTCTAAGTGACCCAATTGGTATGGATTTGAGTAACCAGGTTCTTATAAATATGTTTAGATGGTGGGAAAATATTAGTTGATGCGCTCAGCTTTAACCCATTCTTTTAGCTTATCTACAAATATTTTTCTACCTTCAAAGACAGGTTTGCAGAACGGGGGTTGTTTTTCACTTAGTCCTATCAGATCAGCTGTTACCCTTACTTGACCATCACATAAATTGCCAGCACCAATTCCAATTACTGGTATTTTTAGGTCATCTCTTATCTCTTTTGCTAACAAATCAGGAATATGTTCTAGAACCAAAGAGAAGCATCCTAAATCTTGAAGTAATAGTGATTCCTTTTTAATTTTTTCTTTGCTTAAATTACTTTCTCCTTGTTTTCTCAATCCTTGATTTAGATAGCTTTGTGGTGTAACGCCTAGGTGACCCATTACTGGGATACCCATTCTAATTAGTCTAGATATTACTGCTTGTATTTCAGGTTCAGCTCCTTCAAGTTTAACTCCTTTTGCGGGTGTCTCTTTGATGATTCTTCCAGCATGTTCGACAGCCATATCCTGACCGCAATGATAACTCAAGAAGGGCATATCGCAAATGACTAATGGTTGGTTCTCTATTGTTTTTTGGAAACCTCTGCAGACAGCATTTGTATGATCGATCATATTATCTAAAGTAACTGGTAAGGTCGTCTTAAAACCTAATGCAACCATTGCTAATGAATCTCCTACAAGGACAATGTCTGCTCCTGCACCTTCAGTAAGTGATCCCGATATGGAATCCCATGCTGTTAATGCAATGATTTTCTTGCCACTTTCTTTATATTTAACTAGATCTGAAGGAATCATAATAATAATTACCTTTTGATAGCAAAACTTGTTATATTAATTATGACTCGGCCTTTCGCGGTTTTAACGCCTAAATCTGGTCAGGACTGGAAAGTAGCAGCCACACGGGATGCTTGAGGCAGGCGAGATAACCGGGTCACAATAATAAAGAACTTTTAACTTTCCTCTTTTTTATTCTGCCTTAATCTAAGAAATTCAGGAATACTTGCTCCTTTCTCTTTATTTTCAGAAATATTAAATGAACTAGATCCTGTTAATCTATTTTTGATTCTCTGTTGATTACTTTGTTTAGTGTCAAATCCAGTAGCAATTACGGTTACCTGTATTTCACCTTCCATACTTTCATCGACAACTGCTCCAACAATAATATTTGCTTCTTGGTCGACTACTTCGTAAATAGCTTCTGATGCAGAAGTCATGTCTTCAAGAGTCATATCTTTCCCACCTGTTATATTTATTACACATCCTCTTGCTCCATTTATTCTGGCCGCTTCAAGTAATGGACTATTCATAGCTGCCTGAGCAGCTTCAATAGCCCTTGCTCTTCCTGAACCAATTCCAATTCCAAGAAGAGCTGTTCCTGCCTCAGTCATAACTGAGCGAACATCAGCAAAATCTACATTTACAAGTCCTGGGCAAGTAATAATATCACTAATACCCTTTACTCCCATTCTCAAAACATCATCTGCATTTCTAAAAGCTTCTTGCAGTGGGGCTCCAGAAATGACATCTTTTAGACGGTCATTAGGTATTACTATTAAAGTATCTACATTTTCAGCTAATCTTGATATTCCCTCTTCTGCTTGACGCATACGTCTTTTGCCTTCGAAAGAGAACGGTTTAGTTACTATTCCTACTGTTAATGCACCGCTTTGTTTGGCGACTTCAGCAACAACTGGAGCCGCACCTGTACCAGTGCCTCCACCCATTCCCGCTGCAATAAAAACTAAATCTGCACCTTCAAGAGTTTGCTGAAGTTCTTCTCTCGATTCTTCTGCTGCTTTCTGTCCTATACTTGGATTTCCTCCAGCCCCTAGTCCCCTAGTTAGGTTTTGACCCAGTTGAACTCTTTGTTGTGCAGAAGATT